>NZ_JBSGZP010000115.1:0-14364 GCF_053611065.1 Streptomyces sp. NPDC054840 | reverse complement strand
GGCCTGCCGCCACCCGCTGGCTCCGCCACACCTCCTCCTTGACGTCTTCGTCACCCGCCCGGACCACCGTCCGCACCTGCTGACGCTGCCCGGCTTCCCGCGCACCGGCCGGACCCACCCCATCGGCCACCCGGATCCCGAGGTACGCGCCCTGGCCGCAGCCGATCCCACCCTGCCCGCACCCCCGCTGGAAGACCCCGACGAGGCGGTGCGCCGGGCAGCCGCAGCCAACCCGATCCTGACGCCCGAAGTCCTGGAGGCCCTCCTCGCCGACCCCCGCACCGCGGAGGGCGCCGCGGCCAACCCGTCCCTCCCCGTCCACCACATGCACGCGCTCCTCGACCACTGCCTGAAGGACACCGGCGTAGACCTCGCCCAGGTCGGTAGGCACACGACAGGCCCGTCCCGGCCTGTGACGTGACCGATTGCCACCCATGCCGGAGCACAGCCCTTGTCAGTGGAGTGCGCTTTCCTGTCTTCCATGGAGTTCACCCATGCGACGCTCAACGACCTGCTGGCCCGGCTCGCCGAGCCGAGCGGGGTTCTGCACCTCTCGCAGGACATCGACCCCCACGCACTGGTCGAGAAGCTGGCTTCCCGCCACGGCGCACCACGGCCCCTGATCCTTGACGGCATCACCGACCCGGGCGTCAGCGAGGTTCACGCCGCAGGTCTCCTCGACCTTCTCCAGGGTCGGGGCGAGACGGTAATGGTCTGGGCCCACGAAGGGCAGTGGATCGGCGCAGGGACCGCACAGGATGCCCAAGGTGACACCGTGCCGGTGCTGGCGGTCAGCCCGCGGCAGGTACACGTCCTGCCTGTGGGGACAGCCGGTCAGGACGAAGACTGGGTCCAGCGGCTCATCGGCATCACCGCCTGGACTCCGCCCCCGCAGCGCCCGGACGTCGACTGGGCGCAGATCGAGGCGCGCATGGGCACGCGCCTTCCCAGCGACTACAAGCGCATGGTGGAGACGTTCGGAGAAGGCGCCTTCGACGCGTACCTCCATCTGAACCGGGAACCGTGGACCGACTCCAAGGAGGACGGTCTGCTGGTCTGGGCGGGCACCGAGCACAAGAACCTGTACTGCTGGCAGACCGACGACGGAGACCCTGACCACTGGCCCGTCACCATGCAGACCTTCGACGGCGAGATCGTCCCCTTCGACTGTCCGACCGCAGAGTTCGTCTGCCGCATCCTCCTCGAGAAGGACCATCCCTTCACGATGGCCCACTACTTCGACACCCACTGGTTCATGCCCTACCACTCGAACGAATGAGCCTCCCGGACGCGGCCACGCAACCCCGGTCCCGGCTCGGTGGCAAGCGCTCCAGGTTCGACGTCAGCGGACACCGAGCTCTGCGCCGCCGCAGAACGATCACGGCTCGATAGCGGGCGTGGCGTCACACCGTCGACGTCGCCGGCACAGGCGGAAGACCCCGCACTGCTCCTGGTGGACGATGCCGAGGACGGAGAACGCCCCCAAGGCCGAGAACAAGGGCTGCACCGAGACAGGTGGCCGACCTTTGGTTCGCCACCTCGTGTTCGCCATGTGGCTCGGGGCCCGGCCCGCCTCGTGGACGCGACCCTCGTCCCCTGGCGCCGCCCTCCGCGCCCGCGTCCCGGGTCCGCCCGTCCGCGCTCCACCACCACACCGGCCGCCACGCCCCGCCGACGGGCATGCTCGCCGGCGCCACCCGCGGCGGCGACTGACGCAGGCTCGGGCGAGTGCGGGGAGCCGCCGGGCATCAGTCGCCTCCGCCGCCACCGCAGGAGGAGCCGCCACCACAGGACGCATCGCTGCCACAGGAGAAGCTGACGCCGTCGTTCTTCCCCGAGCGGGAACGTCGTTGTGGCTGCGGGGGCCGGCCGCCGAATGCGCCGCCGCGCCAAGCCTGGAAGAGCCCCCAAGCGAGACCGATCCCCACGACTGCCAGGTAGCCCATGTCCACTCCCACCGTTCCTTCCATTCTCGCCTGCGCCGGTGATCCGCGGCTCGGGCAGCCCGGAAAACGGTCCAGCTCGTCGGCCTCCGCGACGATGCACGTGCCGTGCGTGCCGTCTCACAGCGCGGCACACCAGACACCTCGGCAAAGGCCACGCGCGCGGCTTCACCCGGCCTCACCCACCGCCCCGAAAGCCCCACAGCACGAACGCCAGGCGCGTACAGCACGACGCTCCCAGACGCGCGTACACCAGAGCCACGAAGACGCCCGCCCCGCCCAGAACCATGCCGCGGGCCTTTGCGCCTGTGCGCGATCGCGGCCACCACGAGGCTGCCACCAGTGCCGCCGGAAGACGTACGGCAGGACCAGCCACGCCGACGCGTGAACGATCGCAAGCGCCGCTGCCCTGGTGAACAGGGCAGGGGCCGGCCACCACGGCGGGATCCGGAGCCGCACGGCCGGAGGCCTCGGGAGCCCTCAGGCCCAGGGAAGCGTGCGCCATGGGCTGGCCGGGTCCGCCGTCAGGGCACGGTGGGTCGCGAGGACCGTCTCATACCACTCACCGAACTCCTCCTCGTCGAAGTGGAGGCAGCGGCCCAGGACGTAGGCGGCCGAGAAGTCCTCCCACGAGCGGTAGTTGAGCTGGACGAGACGCCCGGCCCGGACCACGGCCGCCTCCGCCTCCTGCAGGGAGCACAGGCGGGCGGCGAGTCCCCAGCGGGCCATGCCGGAGGCCCGGCCGTAGTCCCACGCTTCGACGCTGCGGACGAAGCCCCCCTCGGGCAGCAGGCCGTCGGCGCGGAACCGCGCCTCGTAGCGGGCGATGCGGCCGATCAGCCGCTGAAGGCCGCTCACTTGCCCCTCAAGCTCCGCAGCGGTGACGGTGCCGCCCGGGGTGACGCCGTCCGCGGTCAGGCGGGGCTCGGCGGCGGCCTCGGCGCGCCGGCGCACCACCTTCACCGCGGCCTGGCGCCAGTGGTCGACGTCGACGGGGCCCGCGAAGTCCAGGGCCATGGCACGGCGAAGTTGCAGGACGAACTCCCAGACCTCGCTGGCCATTCCGGCGCGCAGCAGCTGTTCCTGCGTGTCCAGCCAGTCATCCCGCGTGGTGACGCCCCACCAGCGCTCCAGCATCCGCTTCTCGTCGAGGTATCCGCAGCCGTGGTAGGCCATCGAGTTCCAGTAGCGCCCGTTGCGCACGTTGATGTGCGCGCCGGCCGCGAGACCGAAGGCGACGGGGCCGGTGCGGGGGCCGCCCACCTCCAGGGTGTGGATCACATCCTGGGCCAGCCCCGGCCGTTCGACCGGGGCGGAGTGACGCTGCCACAGGGCGCGGCCCTCCGGCCCGGCCGGCAGGACGCCCTCGCAGGGGCTGCCCGGGTTGACGACGAGGTAGGGCGGGTCGTCCTGGTTCCAGACTTCCGCGAACCAGCCCAGGTCGTAGCAGTTGTAGACCGGGTCGGCGACGGGCGGCGGCAGCATGCCGCCGGTGTAGACGGCCAGGCACGCGGTCCCGGTCTGCGGGTTCCAGTAGGGGTGGAAGCGGGTGTTGCCCGCGTTCGCGTCGACGTAGGCCCGCGACTGCATCATGTACAGGTCAGCCCGCGCGACGAGGTCGTAGTACGCGGGCCAGTCGCCGCGCGCCTTCGCCTCGAACAACCCCTGCTCGACCGCGCTCGGCGCCTGCCAGCCCAGCGCCGATGCCGTCGGACCGGGCAGGGCTCCTCCCTCGTGACCTGCTGTCAAACTCATGGGCAAACCTTAAAGGTCGGTCCAGTCCGGTCGGCGTGCCGGTCCCGCTGGGTGGGGGCGACCGGTGGATTACTCGGGACGAGCCGCAGTGAGGGGTAGCACCGGTCGGGGACTGCGGACCGCGGTTCCGAGCCCGTATGCGGGCCACGGCTACGCCGAGACCCTCGACACGGCAGAAACCACTCCGAGCGGCTGACTCATGGGTCCTCAGCCGTCTGTTGGGCGGCTGGGGGCCTGCGCCGGACGGTTTGCGGAGGCTCGGCGTCGCCCGAGGATGACAGGCATGACGTGCCTGAAGGGAGCCTGCCGGCCCCCCGGTCCCGCTGGCCCCTGCGATCTGAAGTGATGGGGTGTTTTGACGGTGTGATAGGCGAGTGGGGGAGGCCCGGAAGGGCCCTCCTTCTTCTTTTCCGGGGTGTCCTCTATTCGGTTTCCGGGTGGCCTGCACTTCCTTGAATCATTTCTCTGACGTGTCATCAGACTTGGTGGGTGAGGCGGACCATCCGTGACGCACACCAGAGATATCGGAGCGGATCGGTGAAGTAAGGCGAATTCTGAAGCCTTGAAATTCAGCCGTAAGGCCGCCCCGGAATTCAGGCACACCCGCTCCCCGTGAATCCGGACGCTCGTGAGGTCGTCCACCACGGACACGGCGCCCGGAAGGGCGCTGAAACCCTTCAGGAAACACACCGTCACCCCCCCCCGCACCCGAACACCCCCGAGCCCCACCCCCAGGACACCCGCACACACCCCCTCCCACCCCCACCGGCCCCGACAGGGGCCCACACCCCCCACCCAGCCACCACCAACTCGGCAACCAGGCAACACACATGACACCAAACCCGAGACCCTAAGGGCTGTCCCGTAATCCCCGGCGGGCGCACGAAGCAGTGCGCCGTACCCGGGACATCGGGGTACGGCGCACTGCTGTCGGGACACGCAGCCAACCGCGCATCAGGGCACGATCAGGTCAGTCCGCGGTGTTCACCTGGCGTTCTTGGGAGCTGCCTTGAGCGCCTTCTTGTTCTTGAGGTCCTTCAGGGCGAGCGACGGTTCGGTGACCTCGACCCACGTGCCGCCGCTGAAGTCGAACGTGTCCGTGCCCAGGATGCCGGTGCGCACGCCCGGCAGCTCCCACACCTCGCCGCTGAGGAACAGCACCTTGACGTAGGCGGTGTCCCCGACCGCCGAGACGCCACCCGACGGGGTGGTAATGGAGACCGCACACGGCTCGGAGTCCTGGGGGAACCCGGTGTTGTCGTCGATCCGGTCCCAGACGTACGCGTTCGCCGCTGAGCCGTTCAGGTTGAGGTCGCGCTGGCCGACCAAGACCCTCTCGTCGGTGAGGAGGACCGCGCTGAGCTCCTCGCGGATCAACAGGTCTTCGAGCGAGGTGGCGAAGTAGTCGGTGGTGTCGATGTCGTCGCAGAGGCTCGGTCCGGGAGGTCCGGGAGGTCCGGGAGGTCCGGCAGGTCCCCGAGGTCCGGCTTCCCCGCGTCCGTCCCCGCAGTCGTCGCCGTCCCCGTCGCCTGCCACGACGAAGCCGGAGTCGGAGTAGTACCCGTAGCACCTGTCGCCGGCCGCCGGCTTCGCGTCTTCCGTCGCCGTAGCTGCCAGCGCGGGGTTGGCGAGGCCCAGCGTCACGAAGGCCAGCAACGCGGTCCCGCCGCCGGTGAGCAACCTGTTCCGCATCGGAAGCGGACCGGGACCGGACCCGGTTCTGCTCTTAGCACTCACGAAGTGCCCTACTTTCTTGGTGGTTCGATCTGGCAAGGAGGGCGGTGCGTCCACGCAGGACGCATCTGTGGGCGCCTCCCTGCTGCATCATTCGGCTGTGCCCGCAGCAAACAGGAGAGGCGCGCCCGGTGATCGGCACTTAGGTCGGCACGATCATCCGATGGGCGTAGGGGCCTTGACCTCGAATTTTGGACACCGGAGACACTTGGATCTTGATGTTCCAGGAACACGGAGTCCCCGTGGGGTTGAAGCATTACCCGCCGAGTTCAAGGCGGAGGCGGTCGCGTGGTACCGGTCGAGGCCGGGAGCGACGATCAAGTCGGGCGCCGGTGGCCGACGCTCGGAGCCGGAAGGGAGGGCATCGCCACATAGTTGGAGTGCCGGGAGTGAAGCCGCTGCCAAGGGCGGCCGTGTGCGGGTGCCTGATGATCCGGGCCCGGGCACCGGGCTGGCCCCGGCCGGCGGTGGACGGGGGTGATGCCGGAGATGGCCCACAGCCGTTCCAGCGTGGCCATCACAGCCGGACGGTGCCCTCGTCGGCGCCGGTGACATCCAGGACCACCAGGCCCGGCTCACCGGTGTGCACTCCCTCGGTACGTTCCATGCCGGGGGCGACGCTTCCCGTGCCGGACCGGTACGCCCCGGGCAGGCCACGTCACTCTCAGGAGCGTCAGGGTGAGGGCAGGATCAGGCGGTCGGGCGCAGCACAGCCGGCTGTTCATGCGCCTCTTCCAGGGCTGGGTGCGACGAGCGGGCACGGTGCGGCCATGCCGGGCGCTCCTCAGGGGACCACGGCATGGCGTGGCCGGTCCTGGGCATCGTAGGGACGGTCTCGGAGGCATGCGGATCGTGTTCAACGGTTACTTGCTCGCGCTCTTCGGTCTTCTTGCCTTCTTCCTTCGTCGGGTTCTCACACCGATGAACAGGGCAACGGCTTGCGGTTCTCGATCCGATGCGCTCCGGGGTTACTCCAGCATTCCCAGGGCCACGTCGGGCAGGCAGCGCGGGCAGCCGGGTACACCCTCGGCCAGGGCCTAAGGGCTGTCCCGTAATCCCCGGTGGATCAGCGCACGGCGTCAGATGCGGTGCATCGCAAGGCGGAGGGGCGCCCCCATACTGGGCGTATTCGGGCGTTCCGACAACGCGGCGAGGTGCCGTAGCCGGCGTCGTGCGCCCGCCGGGGATTACGGGACAGCCCTTAGTGCGCCTCCTCGGTGCTCAGGGCGCAGGAGCGCTTTCCTGCATTCGTCGCATGGTTCGTGCACCCAGCGCCCCCGCGGGAACGCTTCGTCACACCGACCTCGACTGTGGTGTCGTAGGGGACGGCGTGCAGGCCGGTGATGTCGTCTCTCCTGGCGCCGGCGTCGCAGGGCCTGGTAGCCCTTCAGCCACACCAAGCTCTCCGGCCGGTACACCCTCGTGGGTAGAAGTCCCAGCCCGCCCCTGATCGGCCGAGGGCTCATTTCAGCCCTTCCTCCACCGGACGTCCTGGCTCCCCAGCAGCGGATGGATGCCGCCGGTCGGTGTCCTTCGCGGGCGGTTGAAACATGAAGTTCTCGAGCACGTCCATCCCGAGCACGAAAAGCATCATGAACACGGGCACACACAGGGCTATCAAGACCACGGTGCCTCCCGAAGGGAGTGCGGACTATCTGCCTGGACGCTCGCTGGGAGACTTGAGGGCCCTCCAAAGTGTGAGGCCGAATGGAGCAGAGCGCTCGTCGAGCGCCATGCGTCAGGGCTTCACACCGCCCCGGCCGGGACTGGAGCAGCCCGCAAACTCCCGCACCGACACCCCCACCGAAAGTCCACCAGTCTGACCGACCTGTCCGGCGATCTCCACCCCGCCCAGGTCGCCGCCCTCGCCGCGTACCGGCCGCGTACCGGCTGCTGGCCCAGGCCGTCCCGAGGGGACCAGGCCGCCACCCGCCTCGGCGTGCGCCGCTCCGACTTCCTCGATGACGGCGAGGAGTTCGTCCGCCCAGCTATGCCGGCTTGGCGGGAGCCGGTCTGCCCTGTGCCGGGCAGATCAGGACCAGGAGGTCGCATTCACCGGTGACCCGCAGGAGCAACTGCTCGCATCCGGACGTGATCACGGCGACCCGGTCGCTGCGGACACGCATCTCGCCGACGCGTAGCCGAACCCGAGACCGCCCGGCGCTCACCACGGGCTGGGCCGGTGAGGGCGAGAGCGGGTACGCGCCGCTGCTGCGCGCGTGGTGTCCATGGAGCCACGGTCCCAGGAGCGCGACGGACGCGCCGGGAGCCGGGAGGAGTCCCCGCATTGAACCCGTTGGCCGGCGGTCCGCCCGCTACGCTCAAGATCACGCCGTGCCGACAGGAGTGTGCGGACGAGGGCAGGTGCCCCAGGCGCTCTGGGGATCACCTGACCGCACGAGGTGCCCACCGCCAGCCGGCGGGGACACCTCGATCGGCGAAGCGCCACCTGTGCCGCGCCCCGACCGGAGATGGGTGTCTCCACACATCGCTGATCGGGATCCGGCGGAACCCGATCGCTTTCGGACCTTCACGCCAGCTTTTCAGAATGAGCTTGGCGGAGGGGCTCGGCGCCGGGATGAAGGCGACGGCAGACTTCTGCGGGTGCCGGATGACCCTCGGTAGCGCGTCGCCCCTCTGCTCCCTCTCGCCCGCCACGCCGTCACCGGCCGGTTGCCGGCGGATGACCGTGCTGCCCTGAGGGGCGTTGTTCACGCGCTGTGCAAGGGTGCGTGAGGCTGGGCGGATGTCCCCACGGAGAGGATCGTGGGTTGTAGCGGCTCGGGGCCTGCTGTTCGGCCAACTCCTCCACGACCCGAGCAGTCGTGCGACCTGTGCATCTCCAGGAGCTTCGCCAGCCCGCCGTACACGCGGGAGGTGACGATGCCCTCCGGCGTCTCGCCGGGCCCGAGCAGCACCGGCAGCACGGGGAGGCGGTCTTGCCCACGCCGGGCTGCAGTCGCAGAGCTCTGCCCACCGCCTGGACCAGGTCGGGCATCGAGCCGCGGACGTCGGCCCGGTGCACGGAGTCGCAGGTCTTCGTGTCGACGCCGTCGCCCAGCGCCTTCACCGAGCCCAGGAACCACCATCTGCGCTGGTCGCACTTCCGGCGCCGCGCCAAGCCTGAGCCCGCCGTGACACTGTCAACGCCGTGACCACGACCCCACATATGGTTGCGGCATTAGTTCGTTCAGCCCCTTTTGTCACCCGGTGGCGTGATGATCGCCAGTCACCCGTCGACTCCTGACTGACTGATCGCATACATATAGGAATGCTGGGCACTTGCGCGGGAGGAAATGGGCATGAGAGTTCACAACGGTGTGATGATTCCGATCATGCTGGTCGGCGCCATCATGGTCACATCCACGCCCGCGATGGCTGCCGACACAGTGACCACCTTCACGGTGACCGCGACGACGGGCCTGACCCTCAGCGCGCCCGCAAGCGCGTCTCTGTCCTCAGCCGCCCCCGGCGGATCGGCCACCGGCTCCCTCGGCGTCACGACGGTGAATGACCAGCGCTCCCAACTCGGTACCACCTGGACGGCGACGGTGTCCCTGAGCGCCTCCTTCGCAACGGGTGGCGGCACGGCCTCCGAGACGATCACGGGCAGCAGCGTGACCTACGCCCCGGGTGCCGCGACCAGCGAGACCAACCCCCCGCACACGGCCGGGACCACGGGGACGCTGGCCAGTACCCTGACCGCGTTCTCCCGGTCCAGCGGCGACGGCGCCAACGCCGTCAGCTGGAACCCCACGCTGACCGTGGCGGTGCCGGCCTCAAACGTCTCCGGCGCCTACACGGGCACCATCACGCAGTCCGTGAGCTGACCACGAGCTGTGAAGACAAGAGACAGGCCGTCCTTGCGGCTGACGGCCGCTGCTCTGGCTGTCCTGGCGGGTACCGTCACCGGCGTGCCGAGTGCCGCCGCGGACCCTTCGAGTGACACCGGATACATCGGTTTCCGTCTGCTCGAAGCCCCGGTGGCCCGGCGCAACGACCCGCGTGCGCTGAAGTACATCGTCGACCACCTGAAGCCGGGAACCGTCATCGAGCGCCGGTTCGAGGTGGCCAACAAGACCGACAGCGGGCGCGAGGTGCAGCTGTACCCCGCCGCCGCCGGGATCACGGACAACAGGTTCGTGTTCGCCGACGGCCGCACCCCCAACGAACTGACCCAGTGGACCAGCGTCAGGCCGGCCGTCCTCAGGCTCAAACCCTGGGAGAAGGCAGAGGCCACGGTCACGATCAAGGTGCCGGACACGGCGACGCCGGGAGAGCGCTACGCCGTGGTGTGGGCAGAGAACGGCGCACCGCCGGACGCCACGCACAACGTCGGCTCGGTCATCCGTGTGGGGACCCGGGCGTACCTGGACATCAGCGACAGCGGGGAGTACGCCGACTTCCGGATCACCAAGATCGTCGCCCACCGCGACAAAAAAGGCTTGCCGAGCATCGTCGCCCACGTGCACAACACAGGGAAACGCGCACTGGACCTGAGGGGGAAGCTGAGTCTCTCGGATGGCCCTGCCGGGCTGGACGCGGGGGCGCATCCGGTCACCGAGGGAATCACGCTCCCTCCGGGCGGCAGGGGAACCGTCACAGTGGGCGGTCTGGACAAAAGGCTGCCGGACGGCCCCTGGGCCGCGCATCTGTATCTGGAGAGCGGAATGGTGCAGCACAACCTTTCCGCGCGCCTGACCTTCCCCAAGCCGGGCGGCACCTCTATCGCGGCAATCTTGGCGTCGAACGGCGGCGTCGGGTATGCCGCAGGGGGAATTCTGCTCGCCCTCGGCAGTGCAGCGGTGCCCTTCCTGTGGGCCAGACGTCTCCGCGCCAACAGAAATCGAACATGAGATTTTCCATGCGCTCAACGGGTGAACCGGCCGGAGTCGGGCGCCGAGGGAACGCGAACGCCCGTGGCTCCCCCCACAATGCGGGAGAACAGCTTACCGGGTGACCACAAGGAGAACGAGTGGGATCGCGACCCTTCTCATGGCCTCGAATCGCTTTGCGAATCGGGGTCGGAGGAGTGTTGTGTGCGAACCTTCTGGCGCTGCCTCCAGGGGGAAGGCCACAGGCAGAGACCATGACCGCCAACACCGTCTTCCTGATTCCCGAAGCGCTGCTCGCGCCCGCGATCACCGCTCCCGCGTCGGCCAACATCGGTTCGGCGGCTCCCGGAAGTACGACGACCGTACAGTTGGGACAGGTGAAGGTCACGAGCAGCGGCACGCTGCGTTGGGCCGCAACGGTGTCGGCCACCAACTTCACCACAGGCGGAGGCTCCCCAGGCCAGACCATTGCGCCGGGGAACCTGTCGTACTGGTCCGGGCCCGTCGTGTCGAAGACGGGACCCGGAACCTTCTCGCCTGGCCAGCCGACCGCTGCGAACCAGGTGACTTTGAACGTGGCCCGCACGGCCTTTACCTACAGCACGGCCCTTACAACCAGCAGTTCTGTGATCTGGCAGCCGACGCTGATCATGTCCGTGCCCGCCAACGCGGTGTCAGGTTCCTATACCGGCACGGTGACCCATTCCGTAGCCTAAGGGCCTGCAGGGAAGCAATACCGTGATTCCCTGCAAGCCCTTGGCGGCCGACCGTCCGGCGACCGCCGGACGGCCAGTGGCCCTACGGCGTGGTGGTGTTGAGCAGGACCGACACCGTATCGTCGCTGTAGTTGACGACTGTCACGTCAGGACGCGAGTCCTCGTCGAAGTCCCCCACCGCGACCGCGAACGGCCCCTCGCCGGCGGCGAAGTCGGCCTTGGTGTCGAAGGTGCCGTCACCGTTGCCCGGCAGCACGGACACCGTGGCGTCGTTGGCGTTGGCGGACACGAGGTCGAGGTGCGAGTCATCGTCGAAGTCCTCCACCGCGAGCGAGACAGGAGCGAAATCCACGGCGTAGTCGACCTTGGTGTTGAAGGTGCCGTCACCGTTGCCGAGCAGCACCGACACCGTGGCGTCGTCCAGATTGGTGACCGCGAGGTCGGGATCCGTGTCCTCGTCGAAGTCCGCGATCTGGACGCGGGAGGGTTGCCCTCCCGTCCCATAGTCGACCTTGGTGTCGAAGGTGCCGTCACCGTTGCCGAGCAGCACCGACAGGGTGTTGCCCCCGACGTTGGAGAGAACAAGGTCGGGGTTGCCGTCCTTGTCCACGTCGCCCGTCGCCACAGAGAACGGGAACGACCCGGTCCCGTAGTCGACCTTGGTGTCGAAGGTGCCGTCACCGTTGCCGAGCAGCACCGACACCGTGTCGTCGTACTCGTTGGAGACGGCCAGGTCGGCGTGGCCGTCCTTGTCGTAGTCGCCGACCGCCACCTTGAAGGCGCCCGCGCCGGCTCCGTAGTCGACCTTGGTGGCGAAGGTCCCGTTGCCGTTGTTCAGCAGGACCGACACGGTGCCGCCGTCCACATTGGCGACCGCCAAGTCGGGGTAGGTGTCCTCGTCGAAGTCACCGACCGAGACGCCACCGGGGAAGTCGCCCGTGCCGTAGTCGACCTTGGTGTCGAAGGTGCCGTCACCGTTGCCGAGCAGCACCGACACCGTGTCGTCCGACGAGTTGGCCGTGACCTGGTCCTGGTGACCGTCCTTGTCGAAGTCGGCCACCTGCACCGACAGCGGGCCGCCTCCTGTCGTGTAGTCGACGTGGGTGGCGAACGTGGGGGCGTCCGCCCACGCGGTGCCCTGGGCTGTGAACAGCGCCATCACCGCCACCGGAACGGCGAACATGAATCTGCGGCGCCTCGGGGCCTTCTCTGCGGCGCTCTTGTGTGACATTTTTCCTCCTCGTGGCTGTTACCGCTCTCCGAACGATGACCAGACGGATTCGTCGCGCGACGGTCGTGTGGGTTGACGACCCATTAGGTGCTGTTCGGTTCGGCATCTCCAGCAATGACACTCCTGGACGTTCAGGCCCCAAGTCGGAGTCGAGCGATAGGAATTGCGCACTGCGGCACAGATGCGCCGCAGCAGTAGGTGAACTCCCCTGAAGGAGCAAGCCGTCACGCTGAAATCACTCATACGGTCCCGCACCACTGACATGCCGTCAATAGGAGAAGGGGGATATGAGGCATGAATTGGGGGTACAAATTGGCTTCACAAGGGTGGTGAGAATTCACTCGGCGCACGCCGGAGCAGAGACCGCGAGCACGGCCTGAAAGAGTGCGCCCGAGAACAGGACTGCAAATCGCTCGACCTCGGATCCGCAGGCAGGGGGCGTTTCAAAATCCTGATGATCAAGTGAGTCCGCAGGGCCGGGCGGTCGGGCCGCCCGTCACGTCCGCAACGAAGCTCCGATTGAACGGGGTGACCTTCCCAAGTCGCCCTGAACCGCCAGAGCTTCGATGTGTCGTCAGCCTGCCACCGTCTGTTCCCTCAAGTCGCCTGCTCTGGAGGGTGTTGCGGGGCTCTCGCTGGTGGAGCGGTTGCGGATGCTCCCCGATCCGCGCCGCCGGCGCGGGGTGTGTCACCCGTTCGTGGCGGTGCTGCTGGTTGCCGCCTCGGCAGTGATCGCCGGCGCTCGCTCGTATGCGGTGATCGGCCAGTGGTCCGCGAATGCTCCGCAGCAGGCCCCGGCCCGGCTCGGTGCCCGCGTGACGGACACGCTCGGGGTGCGCGTCGCCCCGAGCCCCGCCACGATCCGACGGGTCATCGCCCTGGTCTGCCCCGGCGGCCTGGCCGACCTGACCGGTGCCAGTCCCGGTGGCGCGGACTCGGTCGCCGTGGACGACAAGGCACCTGCGGCACGGCCAGACTCCCGCCGCCCACCTCCTGGCCGCGATGACCGGCGACGGCCAGACCATCACCCAGCTGCGGGTTTCGGACAAGACCAACGAAATCGCCTGCTTCGCCGCCCTGCTCAAGCCCTACCGTGGCGCAGCGCGTTGGTGATGAGTTCCGAGACACAGGATGACGGTGTCGGCGGCCTCGGCTGCGATCGGGTGCACGAGGGTGTCCAGGAAGTCCCGCCGCCGTGGCGTGCGTCCGCGGCGGACAGTGCGGGCGGGCGGTTGCGGCGTCACGTTCATCGCGTCCATCAGGGGCACCCTTGTCTCTGGATCGTCAATGCCCCGGCCCTGCTTGTCGCGTGCTCGTTCCCCGGATCGCACGCTCCAGTCTCCTGACAGCGGTCGCACGTCCGTCCCATCGCGGGCAGGGTCGATTACCTGTCGGCCAGCTGCACGGAAACCTGTCATGGCTGGAGTAGACATTCGCTTATCCTGTGGTTATGGTTTCTCTCGTAACGCAGAGAGACCGCAGGGCCTGGCAGGGACGAACTGCCGGGCAGCAGTACGCGCAGCACAGGTAGTTGCAGTTCAGCAGTGCGGTGCGGTGGTGGAGTTCCGAAGCCAGGGTTGTTGCAGGACGGCGACGGGGCTGACCATCGGACCGGGTGGCCCGCAGTGATCAGGGGCCGCCGTGATCGGTACCGCGGTTAACGCAGCTGGCCGTACCCGCAAGTGCAGTTCCCAGTAGAGCAGTGAGAAGTACCCGCGGTGGGCAGTAACCAGCAGTGAAGTGAGTCAGAGCAGTACCTCGGTGAAGGCGTCGGCTGCGGGCGCGCGCACCGGGAAGTTCGGCAGTGGGGTTCTAAGCCAGAGCAGACGCAGGACGGGCGACGGGGCTGGCTGCCGAAGAGTGGCGCTCACACAGGCCGCAGCAGTTCGCATCACCAGTAGGTGCAGTACCGCAGTAAGAGCAGTACCCGTTTGGTAAATGAAGTGACCCCAGAGGGATGAACGGAGGAGCCGAGCGCCATCAGGATCGCCCGGGCCGAATTTTTGAGCCTGGTTACCGCAGGACATCGATAGTGAGGTGGTCTCCGGTCAAGCAACCGCGATCCCCGCACCCCCGACAGCATCTCGGTCGGGTCTGCGGATACAGAAGGCCGGCGCAGTACCAGGGCCGGCAGATGGTGTAGCAGTTCC
>NZ_JBSGZP010000114.1:0-14373 GCF_053611065.1 Streptomyces sp. NPDC054840 | reverse complement strand
GGCTCACTCTGTGAGCCGAAGCACGACAGTCGTCACCGGCAGAGCAGTTGAGCTGGTGAATGAGATCGGGCGAAGCAGGCTGGTTGTCACCAGTGAGGCACGCGTCTTGTCACAAGTGCTCTTTCGGCAGCCTTCCTGTCACCAGTAGCGAAGATCGCAAGCCGCAGGCTGTCTGGGGCGATGGACGGTCTGGTGGGGGGTTGATGGGGACGAGGCGTCCGGCTCGGTACAGGTCCTCGTGCACGAGCCGGCGCTGTCGGGTGATCCGGTACGTCACTTCGCCCGGCTCCAAGCGGCACCGGCCCGGCTTGCAGTTTCGACCTTGGCGGGAGGGCGGTAGCGGCTGTCGGATCCGCCTGCCGCCGCGCTCAGGAGGCGTGTCGGACCGGTTCTGCTCCGGTTTGGATCAGGAAGTCGGTGAGTACTTGGGCGAGTCGTTCGGGCTGGTCCTCAGGGATGAGGGTGGACGAGCCGGCGATCTCGATCAGCCGGCCCTGCGGGTACAGCTCGGCCAGCCGGGGGCCGTGCTCACGCGGCATCAACCGGTCCTCGGTAGCCCAGACGACCAGTACCGGGCGGTCGAAGTCACGCAGTCGCTCACTCCAGGCGAGCAGGGCCTTGCGTTCGGGTGCCCCGGTGGCGAATTTGGCGAAGTCCCTGCGGATGGCCCTGCTGCGGGTGGCGGGAGCGAACCAGTCGTCCATGATCTCGTCGGGGACCCCACGCAGGCTCATCCCACCGTATCCGCTCCGGCTGTGACGGAAGGCGGGAACGCGCATGAGCCGCGTCAGGAGCCAGACGCCGCCGGGAACCCTGCACACCTGCGCCATGGCCTTGGCCGGCCCTGGGGGAAAGTTGTCAAAGGCCTCGCAGGCCACCAGCACCAGGCGCGCGATGTGCTGGTCCTGCCCTTCCGACACCAGGAACTGGCCCCCGCCCCAGTCATTGAGTACGAGGGTCACCCGGCCCAGACCGAGCCCCTCGATAAACTCGCCCAGGAGCCGGGCGACACCGCGCTGGGACAGGTCGGCATCCGGGTTCATCGGCTGACGGTGACCACCTAGGGGCAGCGTGGGCAGGACGCAGCGGTACCCGTCCAGCAGTGGGACCACCTTGCGCCACTGGGTCTCGTTCATCGGTAGACCGTGGCCGAAGACCAGCACAGGCCCCTCACCCCCGGTGTCCTGGTAGTCGATCGGTCCGGACGACAACTCGATCCTCGGCATCCCAGCCTCCCACTTGATAGATCGTTCTACTGTAACCTTGGAGGGGAAAGGGGTGGAAGGCAATGGGACAGTCGGACACGCGAGCCAGGATCCAGGGTGCCGCCACGGTACTGTTCCGCCGACACGGCTACTCGGCCACCGGCCTGAAGCGGATCGCGGCAGAGGCGGACGCACCGTTCGGCTCGATCTACCACTTCTTCCCCGGGGGCAAGCAACAACTGGCCGAGGACATGATCCGCACGTCCGGAACCGAGTACGGCCGAATGGTCCTGGCTCTGCTGGACAGCGTGCTGGATCCGGTGGAATCCCTCGTGCACGCATTCGAAGCGGCCGCAGATGACCTTGCAGCGGCCGACTATGCCGACGCATGCCCGATCGGGACGGTGGCCCTGGAGGTCGCGAGCAGCAATGAGGTGTTGCGGGTCGCGACGGCGGAGGTTTTCGAGGAGTGGGTCGACACGGCGACGCGGTGGTTCGGCCGTTGGGTGGCCGAACCGAAGACGGCGCAGTCCCTCGCGTACTCGATGGTCATGATGCTGGAGGGTGCTTTCATGCTCAGCCGGGCTACCCGTGATCCGGAACCATTGCGGGTGGCCGGCCGATCGATGGCCAAGTTGTTGCGCACAGCCATCACTCAGGTCGGCGAGGACTGATCTCGAACAGTAAGAAGTCATCTCATTTGGCTAGTCTGCGGTAGCAGATGAGGGTGCAGGCGATGCTGGTGAAGGCGAGGAAGTGCTCGGCCTTGCGCTCGTAGCGGCGGTGCAGTCGGCGGCAGCCGGCGAGCCAGGACATGGTCCTTTCGACGACCCACCTGTGGCGGCCGAGCCGTTGTGGCGACTCGGTGCCTCTGCGGGCGATGCGGTGCTCGATGCCGCGTTCACGTAACCATCGTCGCAGGTGGGCGTAGTCGTAGCCCTTGTCCGCGTGCAGATTGCCGGGCTTGCGCCGTCGGCGTCCGCGGCGTGAGCGGATGGGCGGTATGCCACGAACGAGGGGCTCGAGTGCCTGGCTGTCGTGCAGGTTCGCGCCCGAGATCGCGACGGACAGGGGCAGACCGGTCCGCTCGGTGATCAAGTGGATCTTCGAGCCGAACTTGCCCCGATCCACAGGATTCGGACCTGTCAGGTCCCCTTTTTGAGGGCGCGCATATTGACGGAGTCGATCGCGCAGCGAGACCAGTCCAGCTCGCCGCGTGCGCCAAGCTCATCGAGGACCATGCGGTGCAGCTTGGCCCACACCCGGGCCTTGCTCCACTCCGAGAACCGCCGGTGAGCCGTCGCCCCCGACTGCCCGAACGAAGCCGAAGGCAGCTGCTGCCAGGTACAGCCCGACGTAGCCACGAACACGATCGCCGCCAGTACCTCACGGTCACCGTGCCGGCGCCGCCCACCGCCTTGAGGCCGCGACGGCGCCTCCGGCACCACCCGCTGGAACAGCTCCCACAGTTCGTCCGGCACCAGCCGTTCAACAATCCCCACCATGACTGACAGCCTACCTGCGAAGGCCAAATGAGATGACTTCTTAGTGCTGCAACGAAGAATGAGCGCGGCTTCATCGACGGTGAGATACGGTCCGGGCTGCGGGTTGGTCGGCTCGCTGGGTTGTGGGGGCTCCGCTTCGCCGCTAGCCGTAGGTGTGGGTTCGGGCAATGGCGCTACGGCCGACATGGCACACATGTGCGCGGATGTCCTCCGTGCTGAAGGAGGGGTTACCTCCCAGCTTGTGGTGCGGAACCTTCCGGGCGTAGATCCACTGTCGAAGTGTCGCTGCGGATACGGGTAGGAACTCGGCCGCCTCCTCAGGCGTGTAGTGCCGCAAGCTGTCCCTACCTGTTGCCGCGAACGCCTCCATCAGTACTCCCTCGTGGGCGCGAACCTGACGGCTGGAGGCCCCGGGACCAACGGTAGGAACCCGTTGGAGTACGACGCCCTCACCGGCGCCGGCCTCCGCCAGGGCTTCGGTGATGACGGTGGGATACCCCGAGCCAGGACGGATAGTCCTCCACAGGAAGGTCACAACGAAGACCTGTCGGACCTTCTGCCTCCCGTGTTTGCCGCGAGCGATCGTCAGCGCCTGAATCTGGAGCTTGCAGTCGAAGAGGGCCTTTCGCTCGGGGTGTGCGAAGACGGGGATGGACAGCCAGGCTGCCCTCTCAGCGGTCGTGGTGTGCTGGCCGGTGACCTCTGCGGCGACAACATGCAGCCCGGCATCGGCCAGCAGCCTGGTGATACAGCGCCTCCAGCCGCGACCTGGCCGCGCGTGCCGGCCTCACCCGCAGCCGTGTGATCGTCGATCTGTGCGGCGGCACCGGTACGACGGCCGAGGCGATCCTCGCCCTGGCCCCCTCCGACGCCACCGTCGTCTCCCTCGACAGTTCCGCCGCCATGCAGAGCATCGGCCGCCGACTTGTGAAGCGCCCTCTCCTACGAGCAGAAGATGGCGATCCTCGCCGAGGCCACCGCCCAGACCAAGCCAGACGACGTCACGGTGACGAGTTGGCTCGTGATCGTCGCCGAGCTCCCGGAGGAGGTATGACGCCGAACGAGGTTGTCCAGGCGTCGTCTACGACGGCATCTTCCCTGCCCGCGCCACGAGAGCTCCCGGTGGCGGAGGGGTTACCTGATTCCGGTCGAGGTGGTGACCGCCCGCGCGATCCGGGGCCCGACGAGGCGCTCCGCCAGATCCAGCGGGTACCAGGCGGCGCCGGTCACCTCGGACTCCTGGATACGCCCGACCTCGGCGTCGGCCGTCGTGAAGACATAGCCGAAGTCCAGGTGGTAGTGGTCCGGCTCACCCTTCGCGGGCCTGGCCGGCACCCGTCCGAACTCGACGAAGGCAGGGTGCGCCGAGACGGGGACGACCTGGCCGGGGTCGATGCCGGTCTCTTCGGACAGCTCCCGCAACGCCGCGCCGACCAGCGTCCCGTCAGTCGGCTCAAGATGCCCGCCTGGCTGCAAAGTGATCCCGTACGCGAGGTGCTCGATCAGGAGGACCTCAGCGCCGTCCCGAACCAGCAGCGCACCGGCGGTGACGTGCATCGGAAAGGTCCGCCGCGAGGCGAACCCCCGGCCTTCGGCCAGGAGCCGCAGCGGCTCCGCCAGTTGTCCGGCCTCCTGCGGGTAGCGCTCAAGGTAGGCGGTGAGCACTCCCGCGATGTCGGAATCAGTGATCGCCACAGGTCATCGCCCTCCGCTCGGCCCGAGGAGGGGTCCCGCCGAGAGGGCCGCTTGAGGGCGGCCACCAAGCACGTGCACAGTCAGCTCCACAAGGGTCGTGGCGTGCCGGAAGCCCCGCACTCTACAAGTCCGCCGGGGCCTGTACGCACCAACGCGCCCGTTGGCGTGCGGCGCTTGGGAACCTCGGCGATTCGGCCAACCACCTTTGGTGGCAGTGCCGTTGCGGGAGCTGGGTCGGTGCAGGTTCCACGGTTCCTCGAACGCTCTATCCCGGGACTTCAGGGCCGACCGAAAAACGTGTGTTCGATATTGGGGGTTGCGTCGTTGAGCCTCGTGAACCAGCCGTGACGACCCACAGGGGGATCGACGTGACCTCGGGCAGTACAGCCGCACAGCCGAGCATGGACGAAGCGGATGGGACTCCATCGGACAGCGGGGGCGTGGCGCAGGAGGAGGAGTTCCAGTACCGGGACGAGTCCCGGCTCCAGGCCGGCGCGCAGATGACGACGATCACGATGGCGCGGCGTCTGCCCGTGCTGGTGCGACGGTCGTTGCGGATGGCGTGGCAGGTGGACCGGGGCGCAACGGCTGGGCTGCTCGCGTGCCAGCTCGGCACCGGCGTGCTGGCCGCGATGGGCCTGTTCGCCGTCACTGGCACCCTCACCGCGCTGATCTCCTCCGGCGACATCACCGACCGGCTGCGGGAGGCGGCTCCGCAGTTGGCCGTCATCGCGGTGGCTGCCGGGCTGCGCGCCCTGCTGGGGGTGACGGTGACCTGGTTGACCGGGCGGCTGCGGCCGGTTCTGGCCCGGGCCGCGGAGGTCAGCATGGTCGAGGCGGCTCTCGGCGCGGAGGCCGCGGCGAACAACAAGCCGGGGTACAACGACCAGTACGACATCGCCGACCGCGGCGCGCAGGTCACCCCCGATCTCGTGGAGGAAGCCCAGGACGTGCTGGCCGCCACGGCGACCCTCGCCGCCGGCGCGACGGTCCTCACCGTGATCCATCCGGTTCTGTTGCCTCTGCTTCTCCTTGCGTGTCTGCCGCAGGCCGCCGCGTACGTGCGCGCGGCCCGCGTGGTGTATCTCGCGAGCCTGGAGACGTCGGGGCGCCGGCGGATGCTGCACAAGCTGCGCTGGCACATGTCCTACATGGAGTCCAGCGAGGAGATGCGGGCCTGCCTGGCCGGCCCGTTCCTCCTTGGCCGCTACCGGCGCCTGGCCGCCTCCGTCAACGTCTCCGAGCGCGAGGCCGCGAACACCGGAGCCTGGATGGGCCTGGCCGGTGCGGCGGCCGGCGGAGTCGCCTCGGCGGCGGTCTGGGCGACCCTGCTGTGGCTCCTGATCTCCGGCCGGATGGACCTGGCGGCCGGCGGCGGCGCGGTCTTCGCCCTGCAGACGGCGACCGGCTCCGTACGCGGCATCATCAACGGCGGGGCCCGGCTGGTGCGCACCGGCTGGTACGTGCAGGACTGGCAGAACTTCATCGACAACGCGCACGGGCAGGCGATGGTGGCCTCGCGTGGCTCCGAGGTACTGCCGGCGCCGCCGGAACGATTCGAGGTCCGCGACGTCACCTACCGGTACGACGGTGCGGAGAAGGACAGCCTGGCCGGGGTGTCGCTGACGGTACGGCGCGGGGAGATCGTGGCGCTGGTCGGGGAGAACGGGTCGGGGAAGACGACGCTGTCCCGGCTGATCTGCGGGCTGCTGCTGCCGACCTCCGGGGAAGTGGCCTGGGACCACAAGACCACCGCGCGGCTGGAGCCGTGGGAGGCGTGGAAGCATGTAGCGGTGGCTCCGCAGCGGTTCACCTACCTGCCGCTGACCCTCCGCGACAACGTCACCCTGGGGCAGGGCGACACCAGCGACGCCGCGCTCATGGCGGCCTGCGAGGCGTCCGGCGCCGCGGACATGCTGCCCGCCCTCCGTTCCGGCCTCGACACCCTCCTGACCAGCGAATGGTTCGGCGGCCACCAGCTGTCCGGCGGGCAGTGGCAACGCGTCATCCTGACCAGGGCCTTTCACCGGAAGGCCGAGCTGCTGGTGATGGATGAGCCCACGGCCGCCCTCGACGCCCGAGCTGAGCACCACGTCTTCACCGGCCTGCGGGACCTGGCCAAGGACCGCGCCATCCTTCTGATCACGCACCGCCTCGCCAACGTCGCCGTGGCCGACCGGATCGTCGTCCTTGACCAAGGCCGCCTCGTCCAGGAAGGCACGTACGTGCAGCTCACCCGCGAACCCGGGCTATTCCGGACCCTGTGGGAACTGGAGCAGCGCACCGGCGGCGCGCCCGATACGACCTGATCCCCGCCCGCAGTCCTGAACCGACTCCGGCCGTCCGCCAATGGCCGGGGTCGGCCGATCCGGCACCCCGACGAGCAACCCGACCGACACCTCCGGGAGGAACCGTGTTCCCCGATCTCACCGAATCTGATGGCGGGTTGCCGTGCCACTCCGCCATCCCGCGCCCGGGCGCGAGGTCTGCCGGATGAGCCCGGCGAAGCCGCTGCCCGCGGCACTGCAGAACTGGGCGGAACAACGGATCGGCCCCATCGTGTCCGTCCGCGACGCCTCGCACAGCTGGGACCGCTCCCGGGTGTGGGACCTGGAGGGCGGGAGCGGGGTGCACCACTACCTGAAGGTCTCGCCCTCGGTGAAGTTCTTCACCCGCGAGAGCCGGGCCTACCGCCACATCGTGCCCGCACTCGGACACACCCGGGCGCCCCACCAAATCGACAGCCGCGCCCAGGACCTGGCCCTGCTGCTCACCGCGGTTCCCGGCGCCCCGGTGAAAGAACTCGGCTTGGGCGACGCCGAGTGGCGGACCGTGCACCAACAGGCCGGGGCGCTCTGCGCCCGGCTCCACGAGGCCGGGCCACTCGACCGCAGCGATCGGGTGGAGGCCGAAGCCTCTTTACCCGCCGCCGCTGACGGAGCAGAGAAGTACCTGGCTCGCGCCGGGGGCCGGCTCGACCATGACGAGCAGCAGCTGGTCCGGGACCATGCCGCACGCCTTCGCCGCGTCGGCCCGGTACCCGTCGGCTATATCCACGGCGACAACCAGCCGAGGAACTGGCTGTGGTCCACGAGCGGGCTCGCCCTCATCGACTTCGAACGGTCCCGGCCGGCCGCCCGTGTCCAGGACCTCGTCATCCTCGCGACCACCCAGTGGGCCGACCATCCGGACCGCGAGGAGGCGTTCCTCCTCTCCTACGGGCGGGAGCTGTCGGACGCCGAGCGGCACGCGCTGCGCTGCCTGACCGCGCTGGACGCGGTCAACTGCCTGGCCTGGGGCCCGGACAACGGCGACGCCGAGGTCACTGCCCGGGGGCGGCGGACCCTGGACCGGCTCATGAGGGAGGAACAGCCGTGAGCGCCGTGCACCGGAGTATCGGTAACGTCATGATCTTGCTGCAGCGTCCCGCCGACGGCCGGATCCTGACCGTCCGGCACCAGGCGACGTCGTGGCACTCCCCCGAAATGCTTACGGTCGTCGGAGGACGCCTTGAGGAGGGCGAGTTCCTCGACGAGGGAGCGGCGCGCGAGCTAGCCGAGGAAGTCGGCATCCACATCAGCCCGGACCGCCTGCGGTTCTGCCAGCTCCTCCACTTCCACGCGGCGGACGGTGAGCGGGTGATCGGCGCCTTCTCGGTGCGGGAGTGGGATGGCACCCGTACAACCGCGAGCCGGGCACGCACACCGAGCTGGTGTGGGTAGACCCGGCCGCGCCGCCGCCCGACTGCCACCCCTTTACCCACGCGGTCCTCACCCACTTCGCCACCGGCCGGCTCTACGCCAACGTGATCGCCCCGGAACTGCTGGGCGGTGAGGCCGGGTGACGACGTCCACCCAGACGGCCAAGGCCTCGACGGTCACCTCCCCGGATCTGCGCCGCTTGGTCGCCAGTGAGTGCGCGAGCCTGTCCGGATCCGCGGTCAGCACCGTCGCCCTCCCCACCCTGGCCGTACTGGAACTCCACGCCTCCACCACCCAGATCGCCGCGCTCGCCTTCCTCGGCCAACTGCCGAACGCCGTCGTGGCGCTCCCGGCCGGTGCGCTCTCGGACCGGTGTATTAACTGCACCGAGTCTCTGATCATGAAGCAGGATGATCTACGCCTTCGAGGAAGTGTGTCTTGCAAGATTTGTACCGCCAGCTGATCGAGGGCCAGGCCGATGTGCCTCGTGTCGGCTCGGTCGTCGAGCTGGAGTCGATACCGCGGTACGCCGTTCGGGCTGCGGGACCGGGGAGCTGGCCGCCCACCTGGCCAGGGTGGGCTACGCCGTCGACCTCACGGACAGCGCGATCGCCCGAGCCCGCGAAGAGCACGCCGCCGTCGAGGGCGTGCGCTGGCTACAGCTGGACATCGAGCGCGACGACCCGGCCCCGCTACACGAGGAGGGATACGACCTGATCACGCTGCGGCTGGTATACCCGTTCGTGCGAGACCGCGGCCAGATCGTTCACGGGCTGGGCGAGCGGCTGCGAGACGGCGGCGCACTCGTCGCCATCACCCCGGTCGTCGAGAACACCCCCGCGGAGCGGCGCGGGATCGCCCTGGACGAGGACGAGATCACGCTGCTCGGTGCGGGCTGGGCCACGGTGGAGCGGTTGGACGCGGACGGTCTGGCTTTCCTGGTCCTGCGTGGGCCGTGCCATCTCGACGCCCGGGCCGTCGAGAAGCGGCCGACCATCGGTCACGCCCTGACCGGCGCCCTCGCCGTCGTCACCGACGACGCTGGCCGGGTCCTGCTGGGCCGCTCCCGGAGCGGCATGCTCGAGCTGCCCGGCGGCAAGACCACCGGCCCGGAGGACTTCGCCGCCGCGGCGGTGCGCGAATTCGCCGAGGAGACCGGGCTGGTCGCCGATCCGGCCGACGCGCACGTGGTGACGATGCTGGTCGACGACAGCCACGGGGTCCCGCGGCTGACGGCCGTCGTCCGCATCACCGCCTGGACGGGCACTCTGGCCAACCCCGAGCCGGATAAGTTCGACCGCTGGGAGTTCTTCGACCTCCACGCCCTCGGCTGCGTCGGGGACGTGTTCGCCCCGGCCGCTCTCGCGCTCGACGCCGTGTGGCCCGGCGTCCTTCCCGGCGTGCCGCCGGCGACCTCCTACCTCATCGCCGCCGACCAGCCGCCCGTGCCGGCGGAGGCCGCCAGGCTGCGCGCGTCGATGACTCAGATGGTCACCGACGGCGGCTGGGCCCCCTCCGCGCTGGTGCAGGAGGCGCTGTGGACCGTGCCCCGGCACCGTTTCGCCCCGGAGGCGAACCTCGCTGCCGCGTACGACGGCGGCGACCGGGCCGTCATCACCCGCTACGACGAGGCCGGGACGGCGATCAGCTCGGTGTCTGCGGCCTGGCTTCAGGCCGACATGATCGAGCACCTGGGCCTGGAGCCGGACGCGATGGTGTTCGAGGCGGGATCCGGCGGCTACAACGCCGAGCTGATCGCCCACGTCACCGGACCCGGCGGACGCGTGGTCACCGTCGACATCGACACGTGGGTCGTGCGCCGCACCCGCCGGTTCCTCACGGAGGCCGGCAGCGGCCGCGTCTCCGCCGTTGAAGCCGACGCCGCCCTCGGCGCACCTGGGCACCTCGTGCCGCGCGGCGGCTTCGACGCCGGCATGATCACCTACAACTGCTGGGACATCGCCCCGGCCTGGCGGGAGCAGCTGGCCGAGGGCGGCCGTCTGGTCCTGCCGCTGGAGATGGGCGGCTACACCCGGGCGATCACCTTCGAGCGGCACGGCGAGGTGCTGCGCGCCCGTCACTTCACGTACTGCGGTTTCGTCCGCGACCAAGGACAGCAGGCTCGCACCATCCCGGTCCTCGCCCTCCTCGACGGCGGGCTGACGGTCCGCTTCGAGCACGGCACCGCCGCCGATACGACGGGCTTGGAGGCGCTGCGCGGGCCGCGGTACGAGGTCCCCACGGGCGTGACCATGGGGGCGAACGCCTACTTCGGTTCCCTGCAGTTGTACGCGGCCACCACCCTGTCGGGCTTCTGCCGCCTGGCCGCCCACCAGGAACCGGACGAGGGTGTGACCGGCATCGCGAAGGACCGCGACGCCCCCGCGATCGTCGGCGACGCCTCGCTCGCCTACCTGATCCACGTCCAGACCAAGGACGGCGACAACCCGCAGGACAAGGAGTGGGAGTGGACCGTCCACGCCTTCGGCGAGCAGGGACCCGCGCTCGCCGAGCGGCTGGCGGCCACGGTCCGGTCCTGGGACCGCCACATCCGCGCAGACGACAACGAGCAACACTCCGATCCCGTCCTGACGGTCCACCCGGCCGGCACGCCCGACGACGCGCTGCCCGCCGGCGACGTCCTGGACAAGGACCTCTGCCGCCTGGTGTTCCGCTGGCCCGGACGTGACGTGCCGCCGCCCCGGCCTGTTGAGCACCCCGAGGCCGACGTCGTGACGGAGGGAGTGTGACGGTGGAACGGGCAGTACGCCAGGCGGTGCCGTCCGGCATCCGTGCCCGGGCGAATCCCGGAGGCCGGCTGAACCGCGTCCGACGCCCTTGATCTCGCGGGCCTTACCGTCCGGGCGCCGGTGTGGTGGAGAGTGGCGACGTTGAGGCCAGGACGCCCGGCCGCCGTTCCTTCGCCAAGGACGCCCTCGCCGGTTCGTCGCACCGACAGAGCGTGATGATCAAGAACGGATGCGTCGCGCGCACGCGGCCGCCGCCCGGCGGGTCTCGATCAGCGGCGCCACGCCGGATTTCCGAGTTCGCCTCCACCACAACGGCTCAGCGGTGCCGAGGCCACGGAGGCGGTGCACAGCTCTTCGTTTCGGATCCGTGGGCCCACGCGTGGTCAGTTGGCCGACCCACGCCTCCGATCCTGCCGCTCGCCAGACGCAACGCGGGCCCCCTCGATCTGCGGTTCGGTGTCGAAGGAGGCCCTGCGTGCAGGTTATGCTGCAAACCGTCCCACGGGGGAAGTCCGGTCGAAGTCCGGCGCTGACCCGCAACGGTAGGCGGAGCCGCACATGCGGCTCCGTGAGCCCGATTACCCGCGGTGATGAAGGCTCCTGTCAATTCGCCGTGGACTGCGAGAAGGCGCTGCGCAGGGCGCCCCGCGTCCCGGGCCGCTCCTGTCCTCATGTAGGGCACGGCCTGAGGCGAAGGCGATCCGCCCGTGGCCACACCCCTGGAACTTGAACCAGCCGCGCCACCTCACACGGCGCCTACCGGCGTCGGCCCCGCGCCCAAGCACGTATCACTGCCCCTTCTCTTCGTCACCCTGTCCGTCGCACTTGTGCTCTCCATCGTGTGTGGGGCGGGGATGGGGGCGTCGGGACTGTCCTGGGGCGAGGTACTGCGTTTTCTGTGGGCGGGACTGACCGGCGGTTCCATAGCGCATGACGAAGCGCCGGCTTACACGATCGTGTGGGAACTGCGCTTCCCCCGAGCCGTGCTGGCCGCGGTCGTCGGAGCCGGCCTGTCGGCGATCGGCGTCGCCGTGCAAGCCATGGTCCGCAACGCCCTCGCCGACCCGTTCGTCCTGGGCATATCCTCGGGCGCGGCCGTCGGTGCCAATGCCGTCCTCCTCTTCGGGGCCTTCGGCGCTCTCGGTCTGTGGGCCCTGTCCACGGCGGCCTTCCTCTCCGCGCTCCTCGCCATGGCGCTGGTGTACGCGATCGCCCGCACCGCTGATGGCCTGACCCCGCTGAGGCTCGTCCTGACGGGCACCGCGATGTACTACGGCTTCTCGGCCGTCACCACGTTCATGGTGTTCGCGGCCGAACGCGGCGAGGCGGCCCGCTCCGCGATGATGTGGCTGCTCGGCAGCCTCGGCGGAGCCAGCTGGGCCTCCGTGCCGATCGCCGCGGGAGCCGTGCTCGCCGGCCTCGCCCACCTCACTGTGTCAGCGCGTCGCCTGAACGCCCTGGCGATGGGTGATGAGACCGCGGCGGCCTTGGGGGTGGACGCGGGGAGGCTGCGCAAGGAGCTGTTCCTGGTCTGTGCCGCCGTCACGGGTGCCGTGGTCGCGGTGAGCGGTGCGATCGGTTTCGTCGGCCTGATGGTCCCGCACGCCGCACGGATGCTGGTCGGCGCCGACCACCGCCGGCTGCTGGCCGTCGCCCCACTCGCGGGCGCCGTCCTGCTGATCTGGGTGGACATCCTGTCCCGGGTGGTGCTCGCACCCGTCGAGCTGCCGGTAGGCGTGCTGACCGCCGCCATCGGCGTGCCGTGCTTCGTCCTGCTGATGCGCCGCCGCTCCTACACCTTCGGAGGCGCGTGATGCGGATCGACATCGATGCACTGACGGTCGAAATCGCCGGCGCGCGGCTGGTACGGGAGGCCACGCTACGCGCGGACGACGGGCAGGTCGTCGGGCTCGTCGGGCCCAACGGCAGCGGCAAGTCCACCCTGCTGCGCTGCGTCTACCGCGCCCTGCGCCCCTCCGCCGGTACGGTCCTGCTCGGCGGCGAGGACCTGCACTCCCTGAGTGCGCGCGAAGGCGCCCGTCGGCTGGCCGCCCTGCCCCAGGAAGCGGTCACCGAATTCGACTTCACGGTCGCGGAGGTGGTGGCGATGGGGCGACTGCCGTACCAGCGGTCCGTGGCCCGGGCCACCGACGAAGACCGGAGGATGTGCGAGGCCGCGCTGGTGAGGGTCGGGGCCGGCCACCTCGCCGACCGCGGCTTCCTCACCCTCTCCGGAGGCGAGAAGCAGCGGGTCCTGATCGCCCGCGCACTCGCACAGCAGCCCCGCGTCCTGGTGCTCGACGAGCCCACCAACCACCTCGACATCGCCCAGCAGTTGGAAGTGCTGGCTCTGGTGCGCGGCAGTGGGCTGACGGTGCTCACCGCGCTGCACGACCTCAACCTCGCCGCGCTCCACTGCGACCTCCTCTACGTCATCGACAGCGGCCGAATCGTCGCTTCCGGCGCTCCGCACGACGTGCTCACGCCCGAGTTGCTGGCCGAGGTCTTCGGCGTACGGGCCCACCGGGTACCGCATCCGGAGTCCGGCGCCGTACAGCTGCTCTTCGACCGTCTCCTGCCCACTCAGCCCGCTTCCTGAGGAGTCATGGCCATGCCGAACCTCGTACGCCCCGCCGCACTCGCATTCGCTGCCGCCCTGGTGCTCACCGGATGCGGCGCGGAGGTCACCCCTCGGGACGGGGAGGGTGGTGATGCCAAGGCTCGCGGCGGCCACTATCCGGTGACCGTCGAGAACTGCGGCCAGAAGAAGAGCTACGACAAGGCTCCACAGCGCGTGGTCACCAATGACGTCGGTATCACCGAGATCATGTTCGCGCTGGGGCTTGAGGACCGTATGGCGGGCTATGTGATGCCCGACGACAGGGGCGATCTCACATCCGTTCCCTGGAAGGACGCTTACCAGAAGACGAAGTGGCTCTCGCAGAAGACGATCAACAAGGAGCTGGTCCTTGACGCCCGCGCCGATCTGGTGTTCGCGGGCTGGAACTACGGCTTCAACGAGGGGGAGGGCTTCAGCCCCGCCGAGTTGGAGAAGGTGGGCATCGACTCGTACCTGCTGAGTGAATCGTGCCGCAACGGGCAGGGAAAGGCACGCGGGGTGATGCCGCCGCTGGAAGCTCTGTACACCGACCTGCGGAACCTGGGAAGAATCTTCGACGTCGATGACCGTGCGGAGGCCCTGATCGCGGGTTTCGAGAAGCAGGTGGCCGAAGCGGAGGCGAAGGCCCTGAAGGGGGCTGACCGTCCGCGCGTCTTCCTCTATGACGACGGGCAGGACAAGCCGCTGACCTCGGGCCTGTACGCCGGGCCGCACGACATCATCACCAAGGCCGGTGGCGATCACGTCATGAAGGACCTCAAGGACAGCTGGGCGACGGTGGGCTGGGAGACCGTGGTCGAGCGTGACCCCGAGGTGATCGTGATCAACGATTACGGCGACACCACCGCGGAACAGAAGCGGAAGTTTCTGAAGTCCTATCCGCCGCTCGCCGGCGTC
>NZ_JBSGZP010000113.1:0-14628 GCF_053611065.1 Streptomyces sp. NPDC054840 | reverse complement strand
GCGTCCTTGGGGCCGTCGCCGAGGGCCTGGAGCTGCTTGTAGAAGTCCATGCCGGCCAGGGCTCTGTCGTCGTCGAGGGTGCCGACCCACTTGCCGCTGGTCTCGACGGCGAGTTCGCCGCCCTCGTCCCAGATGAAGCCGGCGAGGACATACCAGTTCTGGCCCGCGAGGTAGATGCCCTGCTGGTCGCCCTTGTCGAGTTTCTGGGTGGCCTGGATCCACTCCTGGCGGTTCCTGGGCGGGGTCTTGATCCCGGCGGTCGCGAAGAGGTCCTTGTGGTAGATGACCACCCGGTTGGCGGCGTACCAGGGAACTCCGTACTGGGCGCCGTTGATGGTTCCCGGTTCGGCGAGGCCCTTGAGCCAGTCCTTGCTGCCCCATTCGCGGAGGCCTTCGAGAGTGAGCTCTTCGAGGCCGCCGGTCTCGATGTACTTGGCGACCTGGGTGTTGCCGACCTCGATGACGTCGGCGCTCTCCTTGCTCGTGCCGTCGAGGACGGCGGTGACCTTGTCGCCGATGCCCGTCCACTCCTGGATCCTGACGTCCAGGTCGATGCCCGGGTGTTCCGTCTCGAACGCCGCGGTGAACTTGCCGATGAAGTCCTCCGAGGCGCTGCCCTTCATCAGCCAGAGCGTCACCTTCTGCGACCGTCCGGCCGGGTCGGCCGACTGGCTGCAGCCCGTGAGGGCGGTTGCGGCCGCGAGGGCCGTGCACACGGCGAGGAATCGCGTCTTCAAGAGGGCCACCTTCTGGGGTCGGACTCAGATGGCTCGAAATTGGCATAGACCAATAGGCCGGTCAAGGGCCTTTCCCTCGGGACTGTTCGCCCAAAGTTCGCGGACCCGGAGTTACTGGGGCACCGTAGAACCAGGCAAAAGCCACCCACCTTCGGGAGACCTCCATGTCCAATCACACGTACCGGGTGACCGAGATCGTCGGCACCTCCCACGAGGGCATCGATCAGGCCATCCGCAACGGCATCGCCCGGGCGGGCCAGACCGTGCGGAATCTGGACTGGTTCGAGGTGGTTCAGGTACGCGGCCACATCGAGAACGGGGAGATCGCCCACTACCAGGTGGGACTCAAGGTCGGCTTCCGCCTCGAAGGCGAGGACTGAGCCCCCGACCCGGCGGCCCCGGCCCTGGACCCGGGGCCGAGCCCGGGCCCCGGGAGCACCCCCCGACCCCGGACCCGACTCTCCGGCTCAGGTCCGGCCGTCGACCTCCTGGGCGGACTTCAGCTCCGGCGCGTCCGCCGCCCAGTCGGCGAGCAGCACCCGGAATCCGGCGGCGCGCGCGGCCTGGCAGACGAGCTCGTCGTCGTCGACGAGCATCCGCACCTCCCGGCCCCGCGAGATCCGCCGCAGCACCTCCAGCTTGGTCGTGCGGGCCGGCCGCCGGTCCTGGTTCCCGCGCATGAACAGCCGCCCGTCGGGCAGACCGTGGCGGGCGAGCCAGTCGAGCGTGTCCGCGCGGCACCGCTCGGGGCGCCCGGTCAGGTACACCACCTCGCAGCCGGCCGCGCTCTCCACCGCCATCGCCACCCCGCGCCCGAGCGGCGGATCGGCCGGGGCGGCGGCGAAGAAGCCGCTCCAGTCCCGGGGCCGGCGCTCAAGGAAGTGCTGGCGATGGCCGGTGTCCGCCAGGGTGTTGTCGAGGTCGAAGACGGCCAGCGGCCGGGTGGTGTGCTCACTCATCCCGTCAGCGTAGGAGAGCCGTACGGGGAATCCTCACGGCCGCTGGGCGTTGAGTCCTGTGTGATCCGAAAACTGTCGATACTCGACCGGTCGCGCACCCGCCGGGGCCACCCGGCCCCGCAGGCCCTGCGCGACACCGTGGAGCTGGCCCGGACGGCCGAGGAGCTCGGCTACCACCGCTTCTGGGTCTCGGAACACCACAGCGTGCCCGGTGTCGCGGGCTCGGCGCCGACGGTGCTGGCCGCCGCCGTCGCCGGAGCCACGCACCGGATCCGGGTCGGCACGGGCGGGGTCATGCTGCCCAACCACCAGCCGATGGTGGTGGCGGAGCAGTTCGGGGTCCTGGAGGCACTGTTCCCCGGCCGGATCGACATGGGCCTCGGCCGTTCGGTCGGCTTCACCAACGGCATCCGGCGGGCGTTGGGCCGTGACACCGGGGACGCCGACCGCTTCGAGGAGCAGCTGGCCGAACTGCTGGGCTGGCTCGACGGCACGCAGCGGGCCCACCCCGAGGTGCACGCCCACCCCGCCGAAGGGCTGCGGATCCCGGCCTACGTCCTGGCCACCGGCGAGGGTGGCGGGATCGCCGCACGGGCCGGGCTGCCGCTGGTGGTGGGGGACCTGCGGGCCCGCGACCGGGTGAGCGGGATCATCGAGGCGTACCGCAAGGAGTTCCGGCCCTCCGCCAGGGGCGCTGCGCCGTACGTCGTGGTCTCCGGAACCGTGGCGATCGGCACCACCGCGGAGGAGGCCCGCCGCATCCTGGTCCCGGAGGCCTGGGCCCTCGCGCACTCCCGCACCCGCGGCAGCTTCCCGTCGCTGCGCCCGGCCGAGGAGATCGAGGTGCTGGAGATGACCCCGAAGGAACGGGAGCTCTACGAGGGCGCCCTGGCCGGACACCTCCACGGCACGGAGGAGCAGGTGGCGGCGGAACTGTCGGAAGTCATGGAACGGACCGGCGCGGACGAACTCCTGGTCACCACCTCCACGTACGACCGCACGGCGCTCCTGGACTCCTATGCGCGGCTGGCCCGGATCAGGGGCCTCTGAACGCGAGCCTTTGCAATAGGACGAATGCACCAGGCCGCCGGTACCCCCGCCCCTCCCGGCAAGCCCCTCGACCCCTATGTGCGGGTCCGGGGCGCCCGGGAGCACAATCTGCGCGGCGTCAACGTGGACATCCCGCGCGACGCGCTGACCGTGTTCACCGGGGTCTCCGGCTCCGGGAAGAGCTCGCTCGCCTTCGGCACGCTCTACGCCGAGGCCCAGCGCCGGTACTTCGAGTCCGTGGCCCCGTACGCCCGGCGCCTGATCCACCAGATCGGCGCGCCGAAAGTGGACTCCGTCACCGGGCTGCCGCCGGCGGTGTCGCTGGAGCAGCGGCGCTCCTCCCAGGTGGTCGCGGGCGCGAACTGGGTCATCGACCTGGGCCCGGGCGGCGGCACCGCGGGCGGCCGGGTGGTCGCCGCGGGTACGCCGTCGCAAGTGGCCTCCGCGACGGGCAGCCGTACGGCCCCGTACCTGGGGCGGGCCCTGGGAGTTGCCGTCGAAGTGTCACGTCCGCGGTAGACCTCGCGCGTCAGCGGGGGCCCTTGCGCACCGCCCGCAGCCACTCCTTGTTCATCGCGGCGATCGACGGCAGCGGGATGCCCTTCGGGCAGGCCGTGGCGCACTCGCCGGTCAGGGTGCAGCCGCCGAAGCCCTCCTCGTCCATCCGGGCCACCATGTCCAGCACGCGGGTCTCGCGTTCCGGCGAGCCCTGCGGGAGGACGTTCAGGTGGTTGACCTTGGCGGAGGTGAAGAGCATCGCGGAGCCGTTGGGGCAGGCCGCCACGCACGCGCCGCAGCCGATGCACTCGGCGTGCTCGAAGGCGAAGTCGGCGTCGGCCTTAGGTACGGCGGTGGCGTGCGCCTCGGGGGCGGCGCCGGTGGGGGCGGTGATGTAGCCGCCGGCCTGGATGATCCGGTCGAAGGCGCCGCGGTCGACGACGAGGTCCTTGACGACCGGGAAGGCGGCGGCCCGCCAGGGCTCGACGTCGATGGTGTCGCCGTCGGCGAAGGACCTCATGTGGAGCTGGCAGGTGGTGGTGCGTTCCGGGCCGTGTGCGTCGCCGTTGATGACGAGGCTGCAGGCGCCGCAGATACCCTCGCGGCAGTCGTGGTCGAAGGCGACCGGGTCCTCACCGCGCAGGATGAGGTCCTCGTTGAGGGTGTCGAGCATCTCCAGGAAGGACATGTCCTTCGAGATGCCGGTGACCTCGTACGAGACCATGTGGCCGGGGTCGCCGGCGCCGCGCTGGCGCCAGACGCGCAGGGTGAGCTTCATGCGTAGCTCCGCTGGGTGGGGTGGACGTACTCGAAGACGAGGTCTTCCTTGTGCAGGACGGGGGCGGCCCCGGTGGCGGTGAACTCCCAGGCCGCGGCGTAGGAGAAGGCTTCGTCCCGGCGGGCCGCCTCGCCGTCGGGGGTCTGGGACTCCTCCCGGAAGTGGCCACCGCAGGATTCGGCACGGGCGAGCGCGTCGAGGCACATCAGCTCGGCGAGTTCGAGATAGTCGACGATGCGGTTGGCCTTCTCCAGCGACTGGTTGAACTCCTCGCCGCTGCCCGGGACCTTGATCCGGCGCCAGAACTCCTCACGGATCTCGGGGATCCGGCCGAGCGCCGTGCGCAGCCCCTCCTCACTGCGCGCCATCCCGCAGTACTCCCACATGAGTTCGCCGATCTCGCGGTGGAAGGAGTCGGGGGTGCGGTCGCCTTCGACGGCGAGCAGTTTCGCGAGCCGCTCGCGGGTCTCGCGTACGACGGCCACGGCCTCGGGGTGGGCATCGTCGACGGGGCTCCGGTGGGGGTGGCGGGCCAGGTAGTCGTTGATCGTGGAGGGGAGCACGAAGTAGCCGTCGGCGAGGCCCTGCATGAGGGCGGAGGCACCGAGGCGGTTGGCCCCGTGGTCGGAGAAGTTGGCCTCGCCGATGGCGAAGAGGCCGGGGACGGTGGTCTGGAGGTCGTAGTCGACCCACAGGCCGCCCATCGTGTAGTGCACGGCGGGGTATATCCGCATGGGGACCTCGTACGGGTTCTCCGCGGTGATCCGCTCGTACATGTCGAAGAGGTTGCCGTACTTCTCTGCGACCTTGTCGCGGCCCATGCGGCGGATGGCGTCGGCGAAGTCGAGGTAGACGCCCTGCCCGCCGGGGCCCACGCCGCGGCCCTCGTCGCAGACGTTCTTCGCGGCGCGGGAGGCGATGTCGCGCGGTACGAGGTTGCCGAAGGAGGGGTAGATCCGCTCCAGGTAGTAATCGCGCTCCGCCTCGGGAATGTCGGCCGCGGCGCGGGTGTCGCCCTTGGCCTTGGGGACCCAGATGCGTCCGTCGTTGCGCAGGGACTCGCTCATGAGGGTGAGCTTGGACTGGTGGTCGCCGGTGCGCGGGATGCAGGTGGGGTGGATCTGGGTGAAGCAGGGGTTCGCGAAGTACGCCCCGCGCCGGTGCGCCCGCCAGACGGCGGTCGCGTTGGAGTTCATGGCGTTGGTGGAGAGGTAGAAGACGTTGCCGTAGCCGCCGCTGGCCAGGACCACGGCGTCGGCGTAGTGCGTGGAGATCTCGCCGGTGATCAGGTCGCGTGCGACGATGCCGCGGGCCACTCCGTCGACGACGATCAGGTCGAGCATCTCGGTGCGGGCGTGCATCTCGACGTTGCCGGCGGCGATCTGCCGGGAAAGCGCCTGGTAGGCGCCGAGCAGGAGCTGCTGGCCGGTCTGGCCGCGGGCGTAGAAGGTGCGGGAGACCTGGACCCCGCCGAAGGAGCGGGTGTCGAGGAGGCCGCCGTACTCGCGGGCGAAGGGGACGCCCTGGGCCACGCACTGGTCGATGATCTCCACCGAGATCTGGGCGAGGCGGTGGACGTTGGACTCGCGGGCGCGGAAGTCGCCGCCCTTGACGGTGTCGTAGAAGAGGCGGTGCACCGAGTCGCCGTCGTTGCGGTAGTTCTTGGCGGCGTTGATGCCGCCCTGGGCGGCGATGGAGTGGGCACGGCGGGGTGAATCGGAGAAGCAGAACTGGACCACGTGGTAGCCCTGTTCGGCGAGGGTCGCGCCGGCCGCTCCGCCCGCCAGGCCGGTACCGACGACGATGACGGTGTGCTTGCGGCGGTTGGCCGGGTTGACGAGCTTGGCCTCGAAGCGGCGGCGGTCCCAGCGGTCCGCGATCGGGCCTTCGGGGGCCTTGGTGTCGGCGACGGGCGCGCCGGTGGTGTAGCCGGCGTAGTGGCGGTGCCGCGTGTGGGTGTGCTCGTCGTGGTCGTGCTGGTGTGCGCTCATGGTCAGTTCACCACTCCGGTCATGACGGCTACGGGGACGGACACGAAGCCGGCGAAGAGGACGAGGGCCAGGCCGTTGGCCAGGAACTTCAGCGTCCGCTCGCGTCGGGCGCTGCCGGCTCCGAGGGTCTGCGCGGCGCTCCAGAAGCCGTGGCGGACGTGCAGGCCGAGGGCGGCCATCGCCACGATGTAGATGGTGTTCCCGTACCAGGTGGAGAAGGTGGACAGGACGTTCTCGTACGGGTGGCCGGACCAGGCGCGCTCGTTGACGGTGAGCGTGGTGAGGTCGAGCAGGTGCCAGACGATGAACAGGCCGAGGATGATCCCGCCCCAGCGCATGGTGCGGGTGGCGTAGCTCGCGCGGCGGCGCTTGTGGGCGTACTTGACCGGGCGGGCCTTGATGTCGCGGCGGCTGAGCTGGTACGCGGACACGGCGTGGGCGACGACCGCTGCGAGCAGTGCCACGCGGACGAGCCACAGGGCCCACTCGTGGTGCAGGAAGGGCGAGCCGAGGGTGCGCAGCCAGTGGGCGTAGCCGTTGAACTCGTCCGCCCCGAAGAAGATCTTGAGGTTTCCGAGCATGTGCACGACGAGGTAGCCGAGCATGATCAGGCCGGACACGGCCATCACGGATTTCTTGCCGACGGAAGAGTCCCAGATCGTGCGTGTGATGGACGGCCGTCGATCCGTCCGCGTTGCCAGAGCCATGTCTTCGACGGTACGGAGGGCCGCCCCGAAAGGGCAAAGACATGATTCAGCTGATATCGATAGGGGGCAGCTATGGAAGGCGGTAGCGTGGGCGCATGCAGTTCCAGCAGCTCCTGTACTTCGTGGCCGTCGCCGAGACCCGGCACTTCACCCGGGCCGCCGAGCGCGTGCACGTGGCGCAGCCCTCGCTCTCGCAGCAGATCAAGGCGCTGGAGCGGGAACTCGGGGCCGAGTTGTTCAGCCGGGCCCGGGGCAACATCACGCTGACCGACGCGGGTGAGACGCTGCTGCCGCTGGCGCGGCGGATCCTGGCGGACGCGGACACCGCACGGCTTGAGGTGCAGGAACTGGCGCAGCTACGGCGCGGGCGCGTCCGGCTCGGCGCCACGCCCAGCATTTGCACGGGCCTGCTGCCGGACGTGCTGCGGGCCTTCCACGACGCGCATCCCGGGATCGAGCTGCTGATCGAGGAGAGCGGGTCGCTCGACCTCGTACGGGAGCTCGCGCGCGGGGCCCTGGACCTGGCCCTGATCGCGTTGCCGCTGCCCCCTTCCGCGCCGGCCCTGACCACGGTGGAGCTGCTGACGGAAGACCTCGTGGTGGTCTCCTCTGCGGAACGGCCGGCGCCGGGCGAGGGCGCCGAGCTGACCATTCCAGGGCTGCGGGACGAGCCGATGGTGATGTTCCGGCACGGCTACGACCTGCGGGAGCTCACGGTGGCGGCTTGCCGGGCGGAGGGCTTCGAGCCCGTCTTCACCGTGGAGGGCGGCGAGATGGACGCGGTCCTGGGCTTCGTCCGGGCGGGGCTCGGTATCGCGGTGGTCCCGGCGATGGTGGTGGACCGCGCCGGTCCGGGCCTGCGGGTGACCCGGATGGCCGGGTCCCCGCTGCGCCGCACGATCGCCCTGGCCCACCGCACCGACGTGGCTCCGCCGCGCGCGGCCCGTGAGCTGAAGCGCATACTGCTCGGCTGACTCCAGCACGGCGGGGCCACGCCGGGCGGAGCGGCCGTCATGGCGCCGCCGCGGACACCGGCGGGGCAGGGGCTGCCGGCAGCGCCTTGTCGAGGCCGTCCGCCAGCATCGCGAAGGCCTGGTCGGCGTCGGCCACGGCGGCCGCGTGGGCCTCGTCGGCGCTCTGGCCGGAGTCGATCCGCCGCCAGTTCTCCCGTCCCAGCTCATGACGGACGGCCACCAGGTGCATGGCCGCCAGGCGGGCGGCGAGCGGAGGCACGGCCTCCGCCTCCAGCTCGGCGGCGAGCAGTTCCACCTCGCGGTCGGTGTAGTGGCCCAGTCGGCTCTGCAGGCTGGCGGTGCTGTAGAGCAGCCGCGCGAAGGCCACCACGTTCGGGTGGTCGCACAGGCCGGTGATGGGATCCCGCTCGGCCAGCGCCGTCAGGAAGTGCGCGCGCACGGCGCCCACCGGCGTGCGGCCGGCGGGCCGTTCGCGCACGATGCGTGCCGCCTCGTCCTGATGGTCGGCGAACCGGTCGAGCAGGAGGTCCTCCTTGCTCGGGAAGTAGCGGAAGAGGGTGGGCTTGGAGACCTCGGCCGCGGCGGCGACATCCGCCACCGACACGGCGTCGAAGCCCCGTTCCAGGAAGAGCTCCAGCGCCGTGGCCGCCAGGCGGTGGCGTGTGCGGAGCTTCTTGTTCTCGCGCAGACCCGTCGTGTTCTCCATACCGCACAGCGTAGCACGAACCGTGACCGAGTTATTTTTTTAACCGAGTTGCTTTTTCTGGCGGGAGCCGCTTTCCTTGAGGCAACGACGAGGAGAGGACCTCCCATGATCGATGTACAGACCGACTCGATGACCGACGTACTGATCGCGGGATCCGGCCCCACCGGACTGACGCTCGCCTGCGACCTCGCACTGCTGGGAGCCACCGTGCGCGTCATCGACCGGCGCACCGAGCCGCACCACGAGTCCCGGGGCAAGGGGCTGCTGCCGGGCAGCCTCAAGATCTTCGAAGAGCTCGGCGCGCTGGAACCGATGGTCGCCACGGGCAGCGCGAGCGTGACCCTGCGCAAGTACTTCGACGGGGAACACATCAACGACACCCCCACCGCCGCCGGCCTGCTGCTCGGGCAGTGGCAGATCGAGAAGGTCCTGCGCGACCGGCTCGCCGGGCTGGGTGTCCGGGTGGAGTACGGATCGGAGCTCGTTGGAATCACCCAGGACGAGGCCGGGGTGCGTGCGGAGCTGGCGGACGGCATCGTGATCGGAGCCCGCTATCTCGCCGGGTGCGACGGCGGGCGCAGCACCACCCGCAGGCTGCTCGGCATCCCCTTCGAGGGGAGCGGACAGGAGGAGCCCGCGATGGTGATCGGGGATGTCAGGGCACCCGGGCTCAGCAGGGACGTCTGGCACCAGTGGTTCACCTCCGAGGGCACCGGAGTACTGCTCTGCCCGATGCCGGGGACGGACAGCTTCCAGCTGCAGGCCTCGCCGGAGCGGGACGAACGGGGCGAACCGGTGCCGCCCTCGCTGGAGAGCTTCCAGCGGATCTTCGACCGTCACGCCCGGGTGCCGGGCATCCGGCTCGTCGACGCCACCTGGGTCTCGGCCTGGCGGGTCAACGTCCGGATGGCCACGCGGATACGGGAGGGCCGGGTCTTCCTCGCAGGGGACGCCGCGCACGTGCAGCCCATAGCCGGCGGGCTGGGCATGAACACCGGAATCCAGGACGCGGCCGAACTCGGCCGGACACTGGCGGCAGCGCTCACCGAGCCCGACAGTGAGGAGGTGCTCGACGCCTACGAGGCGGCGCGGCTGCCGGTGGCCGCCGACGTTCTGGCCGACACGGCGGAGCGGTACCAGCGGGTCGTGGAAGCCGTCCGGACCCCCGGCCGCGGGACGGAGGTCGGCATGACCCGGACGGAGCCGCCCGCCGGAGCCTGAGGCGGCCCGGCGGGGCGGATGTCACGAGGGCGTGGGCACCGCGTCCGAGAGGGAGAGGGTGTGGATGCGGTCCGGGGCTCCGGGCCGGGCGTAGTACCAGCCCTGCGCGGTGTCGCAGCCGAGGGCCCGCAGCTGGGCGGCCTGGGCGCCGGTCTCCACGCCCTCGACGGTGACGGCGAGTTCGAGGCTGTGCGCCAAGGCGACGATCCCCTCCACGATCTTGACATCGACCGGGTTGGCGGGCTGCTGCTGCATCCCCTGGGTGAAGGAGCGGTCGAGCTTGAGGACGCTGACCGGCAGGCGCCGCAAATTGGCCAGGTTCGAGTAGCCGGTGCCGAAGTCGTCGAGGGCGATGTCCACACCGAGGGCGGCAAGCCGGCGCAGCGGTTCCAGGAGCTCGTCGTCGGCCCCTATCAGGGCCGACTCGGTGACCTCCAGGCACAGCGCGCCCGGGGCCAGGCCGGACTTCTCCAGCACCGCCACGGTGTCGGCGACCAGGCCCGGGTGGTGCAGCTGGGTCGGCGAGAGGTTGACGTTGATCCGCAGGGCCGCACCCCCGTGCTGGCGCTGCCAGATGCGGGCCTGGCGGACGGCCTCCTCCAGGACCCAGCGGCCGAGCGGCACGATCAGCCCGGTCCGTTCGGCGAGCGGGATGAAGCGGTCCGGGCCGAGTACCCCGTACTGCGGGTGCGACCAGCGCACCAGCGCCTCGGCTCCGTGCACGCTGCCGTCGCGCATGTGGACCAGCGGCTGGTACTCGATGAAGAACTCGCCGCGTTCCAGTGCCGCGGGCAGGGCGTTGGTCAGGCCGTGGCGGGTGATCGCACGGGCGTCGGCCTCGGCGTCGGCGAATTCGAAGCGGTTGCCGCCGGCCGCCTTGGCCCGGTACATCGTGATGTCGGCGCTGCGCAGCACCTCGGCCGGGGTGCGTTCCTTGGCCCGGCCCTCGACGATGCCGATGCTGCCCCGGACCGTCAGCTCCCGGCCCTCCAGCCGGATCGGCGTGGACAGGGCGGTCAGTATGCGGACCGCCAGGTCGGTCACCTTCTGTTCGGTGTCGGAGCCGGTGGTCAGGGCGACGAACTCGTCACCGCCGAGCCGGGCGACCACCTCGCCGGGGCCGGTCGCGCAGCTCTGCAGCCGGTCGGCGACCTCCACCAGCAGCCGGTCCCCCGCCGAGTGCCCGAGGCTGTCGTTGACCGCCTTGAAACCGTCGAGGTCGAGGTAGCACAGGCCGTATCGGTCGCCCCCGGCCCCGCTGAGGGCCTTCTCCAGCCGCTCGAAGAACAGAGTCCGGTTGGGCAGGCCGGTCAGGGCGTCGTGGGTGGCCTCGTAGCGCAGGCGCAGGTTCAGCAGCCGGCGTTCGGTGGTGTCCTCCATCAGCGCCAGCTGGTATTGCGGCTTCCCGTCGGCGTCACGCAGCAGCGACACCGTCAGGTTGGTCCAGAGCACGGTGCCGTCGTGCCGGTAGTACGGCTTCTCCACGCGGTAGCTCTCGCGCTCGCCGCGCACCAGCTCGCCGTACATCCGCCAGACGTGCGGGGTGTCGTCGGGATGTCCCCACTCGCTGACGTTACGGCTGCGGACATGCCCCTCCAGGCCGCCGAACATCTGCAGGAGGGTGTCGTTGACCTCCAGGACGTTCCCGTCGAGGTCGGCGATGCCGATTCCCACGGCCGCGCCCTCGAAGACCGCGCGGAAGCGCTCCTCGCTCGCGTGCAGGGCCTGCTGCGCGTCGGTGCGCGCGGTCAGCGCGGAGCGCGCGATGGCCTCCTGCTCCCTGAGGGTGCGTTCCCGCAGGGCCCGGGCGTATCCCGCCGCGATGGCGTGCTGGAGCCGGGCGCAACGGGAGCGGTACTCCTCTGTGCCTGCCACGCCGGAACCCTCGGATCCGTCCGGGCCGCAGTAGAGCACCAGGTACGACTCGATCACGCCCAGCGTGCCGGCCAGGGCCTCGGGGTCGGTGCAGTGCACGGCGACGAGTTCCGCCCCCACCTGCTGGGCGACCGAGGCGTCGAAAGGCCGGGCGTGCAGGGCCTCGGTGAGCGTCCGGGTGAGGGGCACGAGGTGCCGTTCGAACTCGGGGCGGGTCAGCGAGGTCGCCGTGACGGGGAAGATCGCCCGGCCCCAGATCGTGGCGAAGCGGGCGATCCGGTCCTCGATGCCGCCGTGCGGGGCCGCCGAGGACCCGGTGGCCGGTGCCGCGGCGGGCGCCACGGCGACTTTCGGCGAGCCCGCCGTCTGTGCCGGAAGTCTCACGCCTTGCGTCCCACGCCGCCGAAGCCCGAGAAGGTGTAGGGGTCCTCCGGTGTCTCGCAGTCCTCGCCGTCGTCGGGCCGGTCCGGCCGCCAGTCGGGCATGGACACGAGGCCCGGCTCCAGCATCTCGAACCCGTCGAAGAAGCCGCTGATCTGTTCCCGGGTACGCATGACGAGGGGGTTGCGCATGTCCCGGTAGACGCCCACGGTGCCGGCGGCGGTTTCCTGGGTGAGCGGGATTCCCTCGTACGAGGCGTGCGTGAGGATCAGCAGACTGCCGGGGGCCAGCGCGTCCCGCAGCTCGGCGACGGCGGCGTACGGGTCGTCCGCGTCCTCCAGGAAGTGCAGGACGGCGACGAGCAGCAGGGCGACCGGGCGGCCGAGGTCGAGCAGTCGGCCGACCTCGGGGGCGGCCAGGATCTCCTTGGGCTTGCGCAGGTCGGCGGCGACGATGCCGCTGTGGTCGTCCCCCGTGAGGACGGCCCGGCTGTGCGCGACGGCCACCGGGTCGTGGTCGACGTAGACGACGCGCGCCTGCGGGCTGGCGGCCTGGGCGATCTCGTGGACATTGCCGAAGGTCGGGATGCCGGAACCGATGTCGAGGAACTGCGTGACGCCCTCGGCGACCGCGTGCCGGACGGCGCGGCGCATGAATGCCCGGTTGGCCTGCATGATCTTGGGCAGTCCCGGCATGAATTCCATGGCGCGGCGAGCGGTCTGGCGGTCGACCTCGAAATTGTGGGACCCGCCCAGGTAGTAATCATAGATGCGGGACACGCTCGGCACCGATATGTCGATGCCTGGCGGGGCCCAGGCGGGGCGCTCCATCGGGGTCTCCAAGCGTTGGTCCTGCGGTCGTCCGTGTGAGGTCGGACTCCTGTCCGAGCCGAATGTACTGATCATTTCCCAACGGGGCGAGCAAAAGCGGAAATTGGCGATCCGTTCTTCGTCACACACCAAAGGTGCCGCCACGCCGGGCGAGGGAATGACCGATACCGACAAGTCCCTTATGGGAATTGACCGAGGGTCGATCGGAGTCGTCACACTACCGACCCATCAGTGGCTCAAACCTCACTGGTCGGCAGTCCACCCGTTCAGGCGAACCGGGGCCGAGCCTCGCGTGCCCGGACGCGCGCGGGCCCATGCTCCCGGGGTGAACAGAGCCTGTGCCAGGCGCCTGCTGGCAGTCCCGGTCCTGCTGTGGGCGGCCTTGTCCGTCACGCCGGCCGTGGCTGATAGCCGCGCCTACGCGACGACCGACTCCGGCGACGGACCGGCCGCCGCCGTGGTGGCCTCGGTGGCCGGTGGCAGCGACCGCGGCCGCGGCCCGCGTGGCGGACATCACGGTGACGACCAGGGCTCCGACCACGGGAAACGTCGTGGAGGCGGGCATGGCGGGGGCCATCACGGCCACCCTCACTGCCCCCCGCCGCCACCCCCTCCACCGTGCCCGCCGAAGCCGCCACCGAAGCCGCCGAAGCCCACGCCGCCCCCCGTGGCGACTCCCCCGCCCCCACCGCCCGAGCCCCCAGCCCCGAAGCCCGCACCGCCGAAGCCCCTGCCGCCTCCCGAGCCGGCGCCGAAGCCCGTACCGAAGCCGGCTCCGCCCGCACCGCCCCCGCCGAAGCCGGCGCCCCGTGTGGTCAGGGCTCCCGCACTGCCACCACCGGCACCACCTGCCCCACCGCCACCACCCGTACCAGAGGTGAAACCCGTACCGCCGAAACCGGTGGCCCGACCCGCGTATCACGCGGCGGCCCGCAAACCGGCCGAGCACCACATCTCGCCGGTGACATTCACCTTGATGACCGTTGCTCCCGCGGTGCTCGCGATCGTCGCGCTGCGCCCGCGCTAGCCCTTCTTCCGCCCCACCAGTAACCGATTGGGAGTCATCTTGTCGGAATGGCTCGTCCTGTCCCTCGCGATGGCCGCGGCCTGTGCCGTGGTGCTGTCCATCGCCTTCTTCAACCACAGGAGGATCGGCGACGACGACGATCCGAACGAGACCCCGGACGTCATCGAGTACATGACGATGATGATCGGGGTGATCTACGCGATCGTGCTGGGCCTGGCGATCGCCGGCGTCTGGGAGGGCCGGGGGGCCGCTCAGGAATACGTGCGCCAGGAGGCCCAGGCCCTGCACGAGATCAGTGTCCGCTCGGAGGTCTACCCGGCCGAGGTGCGCAAGCGGATCGCGTCCGATGTCGACGCGTACGTGACCTACGTCGTGGACACGGAGTGGAAGCGGATGGCCGACCACGGCGAGCTCAGCGAGCACGGCGGGGAACTGCTGGAACGTATCCGCCGGGACGTCACCGACCACGTACCGCAGACCGATCACGAGGGGCAGGCCTACCAGCCGCTGGTCGACCAGGTCGCCGTGGTGGACGACGCCCGCAGCGCACGCGGCTCGAGTGCCGGGGCCACCATGCCGGGGGTGGTGTGGTTCGGGCTGATCGTCGGCGCCCTGGTGACCGTGGGGCTGATCTTCACCCTGCAGATCAGGCGGTCGTTCCGCGAGATGCTGCTGGCCGGCCTGTTCAGTGCCCTGATCGCGTTCCTGCTCTTCCTGATCTGGGACTTCGACGCACCGTTCGGGCGGGGCATCTCCGCCACCGCCGAACCGTTCCTCGCCCAGTTCCCCCACCTCGATCTCGGCGGGTAGGTCGTCTCTTTCGGATCTTGTCGGTCGGGCCCGCGTTGTCCGGTGCCGTGGATCGCAAGGCGGAGGGGCGCCCGTGTACTGGAT
>NZ_JBSGZP010000112.1:0-14663 GCF_053611065.1 Streptomyces sp. NPDC054840 | reverse complement strand
GGGGCCGGCCCGCGCCCCCGGTCGTCTAACGGCGCGCGTCCACCACGGCGAGGAGCTTGCCGCTGGTCGGACTGCGGTCCAGCGACGCGCCGTCCACCGCCTCGACCACCAGCTCCAGCAGCCCCTCCGCGACCGCCGAGCACAGCTCCGGGTAGCCGGCCAGGAAGACCTCCCGCAGCCGCTCCGCGTCCGTCGCCGCGGCCCGCTCCACCCGGACGGTCAGCCGCTCGCGCGCGCCGGCGGAGTCGAGCCTGACCTGCAGCTCGCCCCGGTGACCGCCCTGTTCCCCGGCCAGGACCAGGAAGCGCCGCAGGTTCAGGAAGTACGTCGCCACCCGCATCACGTCGCCGGTGCGCCCCCGCAGCTCGAAGCGCGGCGCGTGCCGTCCGCACGGGCAGCGGCCCGGGACCTCCCGGCCCAGGTCGCCTATCACGTACCGGCCCAGCCGCTGGCCGCGCCGGGCGTGCGTGGTGAAGACCAGTCGGCCCGTCTCGCCCGGGACCACCGGGCGGTCCTCGCCCAGGTCCAGGATCTCCATCGTGTGCAGGTCGGCGTGCAGGTGGTGGACGCCGCCGGAGCTCTCGGTGCACTGGTAGCCGAGCGGGCCGAGGTCGGTGCTGCCGTACGTGATCGAGCGGACGACCTCGATGCCGAACGTGTCCTTCAAGGTGCGCTGCTGCTCCTCGGTGAAGTGCTCGCCCCCGTAGAACACCTTGCGCAGGCCGCCGTACGCGCGCAGCGCATCCGCCTCCGCGTGCAGCAGCTGCCACAGGTAGGAGGGCATGCCGAAGAGGGTGTCGGCCCCGTGGTCGATCAGCGCCTGCGCCGTGGCCCGGTGGTCGGGGCCCGCCGACAGCGGCAACTGCACCCCGCCGAGCCGTTCCAGCACGGAGAAGAAGCTGATGAAGCTGCCGTACATGGAGCCGCAGTAGAACAGGTTGGCGGTCCGGTCCGCGGCCGGGTCGTAGCCGGCGGCCAGCAGGCCCCGCGCGGCGGCGTGCATCTGCGTGTCGTAGTCGTCGTAGCTGAAGACCGACAGCGCCGGCGCGCCGGTGCTGCCGCCGCTGCGGAAGTACAGCTCGGCATCGGCCCGCGTCAGCCGGCGGGCCGGCTGCTGCACGTCCTCCTTGCCCAGCAGCGGGCCCGCGGGACGCGGCAGCACCACGGGCCGGACCAGGTCGTCCAGGCAGGCGGTGGTGGCGAACCGGGCCGGATCTGCCTGGACCGCGACGCGGCGGCTGTAGCGCTGCAGGGCGTAGACGCCGTCGTGCGGCTCACCCGCGTAGCTCTCCAGCATCGCGCCGACCGGCGTGACCCGGGTGACCCCCGCGGCCAGGGCGGTACGGGACAGCTCGGCGACGTCCGTGGCGCTGCCCGCGAGGCCCGCCGTCTGCAGGTAGCGGCGCATCGGCCGCAGGGTGGCGATCAGCCGCTTGCGGGGCAGCGGCTTGACCCACACGCTGCGGTGCAGCGGTGAGGCGGTCAGCGGGGACCGGGTGTCGGCCATGACCCGCCACGAGCCGTCGGGAGCCGTGAACACCCGGGTCAGGCCCAGGTGTTCCTCCAGCCGGGCCATCAGCTCGGTGGTGGTCAGCTCGGCCGCCTCCGCGGGGTCCTGCTCGTCCTTCTGAGCACCGGCCGCGGCCGGCGGCCGGGCGGCGAGGACCGCGGCGAACCGCTCGGCGAAACCGAAGACCTCGTCCTCGTCCTCGGTGTCGAGGTACACGACCTGGGGGCTGGAGCACGCCTCCTGCTCGTGCAGGCAGACGTCGTCCGCCAGGGCGTCGAGGGTCCCGGCGTCCGACCAGGCGCCGGCTGTCAGGTAGGCGAAGGAGATCCGGTGCCCCCACTCCACCAGCCGGCAGCCGGCCGGAACATGGGCCGCCACCCCTTCGACGGCGGCTTCCCCGCCCCAAACGGCGACGGCGTCCGCCGGCGCGCACATCAGCCGCAGCCACTCCTGCCGGGAGGAGGGGAAGCGCAGGACGACGATCCGCGTGGCCAGCGCGCCACTGGGGTCGAGGGCCGCGAGCTCGGCCATCAGGTGCTGGGTCAGGAGGGTGTCGTCGCCGCTGGTCTTGAGCACGTTGACGTTGCCGGCGAGCAGGCCCTCGACGATGCTCAGCGGCGCGACCGTCGCGGCGTTGCCCGGCGCGATGTGGGCGACCATGCCGACGGGCGCCCACGCCTCGTAGACCGTCTCCCGCGGATCGGCCCGGTTCAGCCGGCCGGGCGTCGCGCTGCCGAGTTCCCGGCGCAGCTTGCGGGTCAGCTCACGCCGGGCGAGGAGGCCGCCCAGTTCGGCCAGGACGGCCGGATCCTCGCCCTCGGGCAGGTGCGCGGCGAGCCGGGCGCGCACCGGGTGGTCGGGGTCGCACAGGGCGGCGCCGAGGGCGTCGCACGCGGCCAGGACGGTCTCGGTCTCCAGTACCTCGCTCAGCGCGGCTTCGACGGCGGCCGGCAGACCGGCGAGGCGGTGCCCGGCCTCCTCGTCGTCGATGAAGGAGCCCTGCCAGTAGTGGTGTTGCACGTTCAAGGTCACGCCATTCCCTTCATCAGTTCCGCCGCGGCCACCGCGCAGCTGCGGTTGCGGCTCACCCCGGCACGGCCGTGGACGGTGAACCAGGGGGTCCGGAGCTCGCACCCGCAGGCGTCGCCCGGCTGGAGGGAGGCGAGGTCGCCCATGACCACGCTCTGCGCCGGCACCGAGGTGATGTAGGGCGACACGAGGTGCAGGTAGCCCCGCTCCCCGTGGGGCAGGGGTTCGAGCGTGCGGGTGGAGCGGATCGTCACCCGCGACCAGACGGGGGCGTGCAGCCGGTGGTGGTCGCACTCGATGTACGGGATGCAGTGTTCGACCGACCCGAAGGTGTCCCGGATCCGCTCACCCGGGATGCCGAGCTGCTCGGTGACCCGGGAGTACAGCTCCTCCTTGCCGATGCGCCGGTCGGCGTGGCCCTTCCAGCCGCCGCCGAGGACGACGAGGGAGCCCTCGGGCAGGCGCAGCGGAGGCAGCCCCATGGCTCGCATCCGCTCCAGGGTGAAGAAGAGGAAGGCCGGGAAGCCGAGGATGCGGACCGGGGCGTCCTCCTGCTCGAAGCGGCGCAGTGCGGCGATACAGCCGAAGGGGTCGAACTCGTGCTCGCCGCCGGTGTTGCGCAGCGCGTACGCGACGCTGCGCGCCGGGGCGAAATCGCACAGGTAGTTGTCGGTGAAGGCGGTCCCGAGGTTCAGCGAGGGGGCCGGCTCGTAGCTGTAGAGGAGGTAGTTGACCTCCTGGTCGGGGGTGATCCACCCGTTGCGCTCGAAGATCCGGGCGACCATGCGCTGCGCGGAGCGGATGGTCCACCGGTCGAAGAACATCTGCGACTTCTGGCCGGTGGTGCCGGAGGAGGTCAGGTGCAGCTCGACGTCCTCGCGGGGGATGGAGAGCACCTCGTGCCGCTTGAAGAAGTTCGCGTGGACGAGCGGCGTACGGTACGGCTCGGCCGGGCCGGTGGCCTCGTACAGGGAGCGGAAGAACGCGGAGCGCTCGGTGTGCCAGGCGTTGGTCTCCGCCATGGCCGCGGCGAACAGCTCGTCCTGCGCGGGTCCGAAGGCGTACGGGTCGGTCAGGTCGCACAGCTCTTGTACGTGCGGCAGCAGGGCCGGGTCGGGTACGGCGACCGGCGCGAGATGGGGGTTCATGAGGCAACCTCGGATGATGTGGGCAGATGTGTCGACGCCCAGGCCGACACATAGCAGTCCAGGTACGGCTGGAGGGGCGGTTCGACCGCGACGCCGCGGAAGTCGATCCGCTCGCCGGAACGGGACAGGACGGCGTAGTCGTGGAAGCCGTCACCGTCCGCGCGCATGGCCGGGTAGAGGGCCCCGGCGACGAACCCCTGGGCCAGGAAGGCGGAGAGGGCCTCGTGGTGCGCGAGCGGCACCAGGGCTTCGACGTAGCCGGCGCCCGCGCGGGCCAGGGCGCGGGTGACGGGTTCGAGGTGGGCCGCAGCGGCGGCCGGGTCGGGGTGGGCCGTCAGCAGGGAGCCGTACCCGCCGGCGCGGTTGAGGTAGGCGTAGACCTCGAACCGGCCGTCCTCGGGGGTGAGCAGCACGTTCGGGGTGTGCAGCGGGTAGAACCAGCCCTCGGCGCCCGGGAACCGCTCGCGGAAGCGGCGGCGGACAAAGGCCGGTGCCTCGATCATCTCCAGCCGTTCGACCGCGGTGTGCGGCGCGGGGGCCGGGAGCGGGGCGGCGGCCCTGACCCCGGGGTAGGCGATGCCGAGCGCGGACTCGGAGGTACGCAGCAACGGCAGCAGTGGGGCCGGTACTTCGGTGACGGGGATCCGGCGGTCGAGCACTCCGGTGGCGTGACGCGCGTAGAGGGCGAGGCTTTCGCGGGTGCTGAGATCGACCGCGTTGGGCAGGATGCCCAGCGGACGGAAGCCGTTGCGGGCGACGACTCGCTGCGGGCCGGCGCTGACCGTGCGGACGGTCGCGTACACCGAGTCCAGGCGGCCCGTGTCCAGCATCCCGGCGCACAGGGCCTCGGTCAGGGCGGCGGCCAGGCCTGCCGAGCGGTGCTCGGGGTGCACGGCGATGCCCTCCAGCCGGCCGGTGCGGCTGCCGGCCTCGCCGTGGATGGCGGCGGACGCGGTCAGGGCCCCGGTGCCCGCGCAGCGCGTGACGAGCCACAGGGAGTGCGGGTCCGCGATGAGCCGGGCCATCTCGGCCGGGTCGGTGCCCAGCGCCACCGGGTAGTGCGGACCGTAGACGGCGTAGTAGAGCTGGCGCAGTTCGGCGATGTCCGCGCGGACGGCCGGGGCGATCACGGGGCTCATCGCTCGCCTCCCGCGGGTTCCGCCACGGCCGCCTCGGGCGTACGGGACCCGAGCAGGGCCAGTGCGCAGGCCGCGGGGAGCAGACCGATGCCCTGCGCGAGGCAGAGCGTCCGCGGGGAGAGGAAGTCACCGGCGGAGCCGAACACCAGGGACGCCACCGGCAGTGAGGCGCCCAGGACGGCCTGCATCACGGCGAAGAAGCCGGGCTTGTCCGCCGTCGGCACCATCCGCTGGAACAGGGCGACGAAGCGGACGCTGACGGCCCCGGCGCACCAGCCGGCCACGGCCAGGCAGCCCGCGACGGCCGGGCGCTGCGCGAACAGCCCGGGCGGCGCCAGGGCGAGGGCCATCAGCCCCAGGCACCAGGCGCCGGCGACCGTGGGCCGTCCCGGCACGCGGGTGCCGGTGAACGCGCCGACGAGCGCACCGGTGCCCAGGGAGGCCTCCAGCAGTGCCACGGTGCCGCCTCCTCCGAGGAGGACCGACCGGGTGTAGAGGGGGATGACGACGAACACGGCGGCGGTGAACAGGTTCGCCGCGGTGAAGCAGATCAGGATGCGCCGTACCGAGGGCAGTTCGGCCAGGATGCGGCGGAGCGGGCGCCGCCGGGGCGGGGCCCCCGCGCCGTCCCCGTCGCCCGCGGCGACGGTACGGAAACGGGCGCTCGCGACGAGCACGGCGGCGCCGAGGTAGGCGGCCGCGCATCCGGCGGCCAGTCCGGTCACGCCCGCCCGGTCGACGGTCAGGGCGCCGAGCAGGGCTCCCACGAGGCCGGCCAAGGACTGGGTGGACAACTCGAAGCCGGTGGCCCTCTCGATGTCGGCGTCGTCGACGAGTTCGGGAACCGAGGTGGTCAGACACGGGTCGAAGAACGCCTGGCAGGTGGCCAGCGCGAGACCGGCCGCGTAGACGGTGGTGAGCGGCAGCCCGCCGCCGTACGCCCACAGCGCGAGGGCGGCCGCGGCGGCCCCGGCCACGGCGGCGGCGGTCCGCAGCACCGAGCGGTGCGCGTACCGGGCCACGGCCCCGGCCACGACGGGCGCCAGCGCCACGGCGGGCAGCGTGCACACCGCCATGAACAGCCCCGAGGCCAGCCCGCGGGCCCCGGGCACGGCGTAGGCGACGATCCACCAGGACACGCCGACCTGGAACATGCGCACGGCGGCCTGGGTGAGGACCTGGCCGAGCCACACGGCGCCGAAGGCGCGGTTGCGCAGGACCAGCGGAGTGCGCCGGCGGTCGGCCCCGGCCCGCGTCTGCGGTCCCGTCGCCGTCCCGGGCGTGTCGGCCAGGGGTGAGGCGGTCATGCGGTCGGCCTCTCGTCGAGCACGCGGACGAGCTTGCCCGTCCGCGGATTGACGGTGAGGTCGCGGTGGCGCGCCCACTCCACGGACAGCGGGTGCACGAACCCGGCCCGCACGCTGTCCGGATACAGCGGCCGTACGGTCTCCAGCTCCCTCACGACGGCCTCGGCCAGCGCCGCCCGGTGGCCCGCGGCCTGGCCGCGGGCCTCGTCCCCGGGGGCCGTCGCCAGCCGCAGGACGAGCCCGTCACGGCCGTCCCAGCGGCGGACGACGAGCTGCATGCCGACCACGTGGCCCGCGGTGTCCGCCGCGGCCACGGCGTCCTGGGCGTCCTGCGTGTAGAGGGAGACGGGACCCACCCGCACGCCCTCCTCGGCGCGCCCCAGGATCCTGAAGTGGCCCGGCCTGGTGCCGGTCCACTCGGCCCGGTCGCCCGCGGGGTAACGGATGATCGGCATCAGGCGGCGGAAGAGGCTGGTGACGACGACCCGGCCGGGCCGCCCCGGTTCGGTGAGGGGCTCATCGGTGGAGTCGTCGAGGATCTCGACGACCGCGTACGGGGTGAAGGCCCGGTGCACCCGGGCGTCGGGGCCGGACACCGGGCGGCCGAGCAGGCCCGCGTCGACGCTGGCGTAGCCGACGGAACGGACCTCGGCGCGCGGGAACGCGGCCGCCAGCAGGCGTCGCTGGTCGTCGAAGAGCGCCTCACCGCCGAAGAGGAGCAGCTCCACCGCGTCGAGCCGGACACCGGACGAGACGACCTGCTCGGCGAGCCGGCACAGGGTGGTGGGCGTACCGGTCAGCACCTGGGCGGCGAGATCGCGCAGCGTGGGGAGCGTCGACTCCAGCGGCGCGCCGCCGCCGATGGGCAGACGGACGTTGTCCACGGGCGCGTGGGTGAGCGAGTCGAGGACGAAGAGGAAGCTGGCGTACAGCTCCCCGGCGTAGAAGAGGTCGGCGACGCGGTGCCCCGGGCGCAGACCGGTGTCCACGAGGCCCTGGCCGAAGGCGGTGACGAACGTGCGCCACTCGTCGCGGGTGTAGACGGAGAACTTGGGGGATCCGGTGGTACCGCCGGTCTTGTAGACCGTGGCCTCGCTGAGCGGGCCGGTCAGCACACTGCTGTCGTGCAGGGTGTTGGCCGCCCAGAAGCCCTGCTGGTCGACCACCGGCAGGTCGGTGAGGCGGTCGACGTGCGGTGGCAGGGACGCGTAGAGGTCCCGGTAGTAGGGCGAGTTGTGGCGGGCGAAACGTATGAGGTCCGAGAGTTGCTGGGCGGACATGAGCCTTTGCCTGGGTGACGGGAACGGGAACGGGAACGGGAGCCGCGGCGGCCGCGGCGAGAGCTGTGACTCGCCTGCGGAAGGGGCCGGTGTGAACGGGGGACCCCCCGGCGCCCCCGCCTCCCTCTGACGCACGCCGAAAGCTGACGTGCAGTCACGATGATGAAACATCAGTTCGCTCATCGCCAAATTGGCCGAATATTTCCGGACAGTGGGACCACATTCAACAGTTTTTTCGGTGGGACTGGTTCCGGTCATGGGTTCCTGACGGGGGCCGTAACCCGGCTGCAGCGACAGTGCGGTTGCCCGTGACCGGAGCGCCCCAGGAGCTCTCCGGACCCGGCCCGAGGATCAGGAGCGGACCTCGGTGCGCTACGCCTGACGCGGGGTCCGGTCCCGCCGCGCGTACCTCGTAGGGTGAGCCGTCAGGATGGCAACCGGTGAGAGGCGGAGCGCACATGGAGATCGGGCTGCGCGAGACGACCGACGAGGACCTGGCCGTCTTCTGGGAGCAGTTGACGCACCCGGGTCTCCAGCAGATGGCGGCGATCACCAGGAAGTACCACTACGACCGGGGCCACTTCGACACGCACTGGGCGAAGGTGCGCAAGGACCCCGCCGTGATCCTGCGTACCGTGCTGGCCGACGGGGTCGTGGTCGGTCACGCCGCCGTGTTCGGGCCGCCCGAGGAGCGCGAGGTGACGTACGTGATCGGCCCCGAGCACTGGGGACGGGGCATCGCCACCCGGGCGCTGGCCGAGCTGATCCGGCTGGAGGACACCCGCCCCCTGCACGCCGGGGCGGTGGCCGACAACACGGGCTCGATCCGGGTGCTGGAGAAGTGCGGGTTCGCCGTCACCGGCCGCACCCGCGATTTCGCCGAGGCCCGCGGCCGAGAGGTGGACGTCGTCCTGCTCACCCTGGGCTGAGCGGGCGCCCCCCGGCCCTCGGGGCCCGCCCGGCCCTCCGGGCACTCAGGGCCCGCCCGGTCCGCCCGGCCTGCCCGGGGGCTCCACCTCCAGGAAACGGCGCCGCCGCGGGCCCCGGTAGAGCAGGCACACCCAGCCCAGCCCCTCCAGCACGACGGCGCAGGCCGTCAGCCGCTCCCGCTCCTCACCGGCCGCGCCGCCGCCCGCCGGGCCCACCCAGGTCACCTCCGCCCGCCCGGGCTCCGCCCCGGCCGCCACGCGGTAGCCCGTCCGCGTACGCCGCCCCTCGTCGTCCACCGCCGACGGCACGATCCCCGCCGCCTCCAGCGCGAGGGCCACCGCCCGCGGCAACTGCCTGAGCTCCCACGGCGCGGGAACCGCCGCGCCCGCCGGGCCGTTCACCAGACGGCGGATCTGCAGCAGCCCCTCGTACGCGGTGCGCAGCTCCGCCTGACGCCCGCCGTGCGCGGCCGCCGGGCCGTCGCCGGTCGAGGGCTCGAAAGCCTGCCCGGGTACCGCCATCACCCACCACCCCGCCCAGCCGTCTGAGTACCTCACGCCCGACGGCCTGAGTATCCACCCCGATTCCCCGACGGCGCTGCGCTGCTGGAATGGGGACATGACTTCACAGGCCCCGAGCGGCGCCACGACCGCCCGCCCGCGCATGCAGCAGGTGACCACCGCCGGCTCGGCCCTGGCCGTGGCCCTGGTCCCGCTCGTGGTCGGCGTCCTGTTCGCCAAGGCGATGGCCGCCGACCCGATGACCCCGGTCAACGCCCTGATCGCGGGCGGCGGCCAGCGGGCCGCACTGCCCCGGGGTGAGTGGAAGCGGCGCGGCCGCACCACCGTGCGCAGGCTGCGCACGGCCCGGCGCGACACGGCCCGGCGGTGTGCCCGCGCCTGCGGCCGCCGCCCCTGAGCGGCCGGGGTCAGGAGGGGGTGGCCAGCGGCTCCTGGAGTTCGGTGACCCACTGATCGGGGTCCTGCGGGCAGGCCAGGGTCAGCTCGCGGGCATACCCGGCCGAGCGGTGCCCGTGTGCGTCGATCCACCGCGCCAGGGCCTGCGCCGTCGGCAGGACGCCGTCCATCGAGCCTCGGTGCACCACGGTCGCGGCCCGCTCCACCGCCGGCAGCGTGACGATGCGGACCTCGCCCCCGAGATCCTCGGCCCGGACCGAGGCCGCCACCGGCAGTCCGGCGTGGACGAGGACGGCCGACGTGGATCCCGTGCCGGGCACGTCCTCGTAGTAGGCGGTCCCGGGGCCGGTCGGGGCGACCCCGGCCTCCTCGATCCGGCGGCACAGCTCTTCGTAGAGCGGCCCGATGACCGGGCCGATGTCCTGCGGTTCATAACTCCCGGCCGTGCCGGTCAGCTCGGCGAGCCGGACGGGCGGAAGGCTCTTCACGACGATGTCGTCGGCGGGCATGGATCCCTCTTTCTCGATGGTCCGGAGCCTCGCCTCGACCTGGACCAGCCGGGCCGCCGCGGCGGCCATGGCGCTCTCCAGCTCGGCCTGTCGCAGTCGCAGCATGCCGCGCAGCTCCTCCGCGCCCACCCGCTCGCCGAGGATCGACCCCACCTGGTCGAGGGAGAGGCCGAGTTCCTTGAGCGCGATGACCCGGTTGAGGCGGGCGAGCTGCCCGGCCTCGTAGAAGCGGTAGCCGGTGAAGGGGTCGACACGCGCCGGGCGCAGCAGTCCGAGGGCGTCGTAGTGACGCAGCATGCGGACCGACACCCGGCCGTACTTGGCGAAGTCTCCGATGGTGAACATGACGCTCTCCACTACAAGGTCTGACACAGGGGGAGGGTCAAGCGTCGCACCGGCGAAAGACGCGGGGGTCAGCGGCCGTACTGCCGCAGGCACAGGTCGACGATGGACGGCGGAACCGTGCCGTCCGCGGCCGCGCACAGCTGGTCCGGGCCGGGCGGCGGGGCCGGCCTGCGCCGCGGATGGGCCATCGCCGGACCGGGCACCCGCTTGCGCCGGGGCGGCGCAGCCGCCTGCGCGGGGGCCCGCCCGCGCGAGGGCTCCGGCACCGGGGCCGACTTCGGGGCCGGCTCCGGGGCGGGCCCGCCGTCCGCGTCCGGTCCCCGGTCCCGGTCCGGCGCGGGCGCGGCGAGCTCGGGCAGCGCCCCCAGCGGCAGGGCCAGGGGCGTCGGGACCTCGGGCGCCCCGGCCGGCGGTACTGATCCCCGTACGGGAGCCGGGGACGCATCCTGCGGCCCGACGGAGACACAGCCGGTGCTCGCGAGGAGCACGACGAGGGAGAGGGGCACGGCCCGGCGTAACTGCATCCGACCACCTTGCCGTACGACCGGGCCGGACCCGTTCCCCTCTCACGCGTGCGGGTGACACCGGCCCGGCGGGAATGGCCGGGGCGGGTGGGAAATTGGAACGGCAGTACGGGTGAAGGGGGAGGCGCGACCCCCGGCTCACCGTGCCGTGTCCTGCCCGCCGACCGTCGGTACGGAGTACCGATCCATGACCTCAGCTGCCGCGCCCGGCAACCATCCCGCGCCGCCCCCCGAGTCCGGCCCGACCGGGGGTCCCGGGTCCGTCCCCCGGCCCGGGGACGGACCCGCACAGCCGAGCGGTGCCGCTCCGTGGAAGGGCTGGGCGGCCGTCTGCGCCGTCTCGCTCGGCATCTTCTGCCTGATCACCTCCGAGCTGCTGCCCGTCGGGCTGCTCACCCCCGTGGGGGCCGCGCTCGGCGTGTCCGCCGGCACCCGAGCCCGCGGCCCCGCTCGGCGGGGCCGCCCTGATGCTCGCGGCCGCCGCCACCGTGTGGGTCACGGCTGTCCGCCGCACCCCCGACAGATCGGATGGACGGGGGCGGATCGGACACCGGGCTTGACCCGGCCCCCGCATCGGGGCGAGAGTGCGCCGATCAAGCATCACAGCGTGAGCCGCCCCTCGGAGATACGTCAGATGTCCATACCCGTTCGCCCGTCGACCGCCCCGGCCGAAATCGGTGGTTCTCCGGCACACGGCACACTCGGCCTGCCCGGCGCCCCCGCCGTCGGCACGGCCCCGGCTCCCGTCGCCCGGCGGCACGGAGCCTGACCGACCGGGTGGGGGCCGGCACCGCACCGCCGTGCCGGCCCCCGTCCCCGCCGGGAGACCACCATGCGCCAGGACCCTGATGAGAGCGGGATCGTCCCCGACGACCACCTGCTCGTACGCCCGTACGTCGCCCCCTCGGGCCTACCGCCCCGATCGGCCGCTCCCGCCTGGCCGCAGACCGGCCCCCACGCCTTCCCCGGCCCGGCGCATGTTCCGGCACCCGGTGTTCCGGTAGCCGTTCCCGCAGCCGTTCCCGTTCCCGTTCCCGGTTCCGCTCCCCGCCCGGCTGCCGTCCGTGGTCGGCGCAGCCGGCTTCCGTTCGCCGTCCTCACCTTGCTGGCGCTCGCCGCGGTGGGTGCGCTGGTGCTCCTGCTGAGCGGCCCGGACCCGCAGCCGCCCCGGGCCGGGGCGCCCGCCGAGCTGTCCGTACCGACGCTCCCGAGGCGCGGCACGGACTTCGGTGCCGAGGCCGACGCCGGGCCGTCCGCGTCCGCAGCGTCCTCCTCCGCCTCTCCCACGCCCACCCGAGCGCCGGGCGCGTCCGGTGGCGAGGGCGGGAATCCGCCGTCCTCGCCCGGCGCCACGGACCTGGGCCCGCCGGACTCCAACGGAACGCTGCGGATGGGGGACACCGGTCCCGAGGTGCGCGCCTTGCAGGAGCTGCTCCAGGGGCAGGGGTTCACGTATGTCTCCGTCACCGGGGTCTACGACAGCCAGACCAAGCGCGGTGTCGGTCAACTGCAGCGTGACCGTTCCATCAAGGGCGACTCCCCGGGCGTTTACGGCCCGGCCACCCAGGCGGCGATGCGCTGACCGCCCGCCGAGCCCGGCAGCCCCCGGGTCGGCTTGAACGCGTTCAATTCCTCTGTCGGGCTACGGGGTGACCGCGGGAAGGGGCGACATCGAGCTGCTCGTTCCTGTGGGATCCGTACCTGTGCCTACGGGGGGTTCTCTTGCCCGTCCCGGTCCCACCGCCCGGCCCGCCGCCGCCACATCCCCGGCCGGTGCCGGCGCCCCCGCCCCCGCCGGACGAGCACGGCGTCGCGAAGGCCTTCGCACGCTCCTGTCTCACTGCCGTCGCCGTCGCGGTCCTGTTCTTCCTGGTGGTGTACTGCCGGGTGTTGGGGATCTGAGCTGTGAGCCGCACGACCCAGCGGCGATCAGCGGCCGCCGGAGACCCGCAGCACCGTGCCCGTCGTGTACGAGGCGTCCGGGGAGAGCAGCCAGGCGATCGCCCCGGCGATCTCGTCGGGCCGGCCGGGCCGGCCGAGCGGGATGCCGGCCGCCGCCTTCGCCGGACGGTCGGGATCGCCCATCGCCGCGTGCATGTCGGTCTCGATGACGCCCGGCGCCACGGCGTTGACCCGGATCCCGTCCGGACCGAGCTCCTTGGCGAGCCCCACCGTGAGCGCGTCGACGGCCGCCTTGGTCGCCGCGTAGTGCACGTACTCACCGGCGCTGCCGAGGGTGGCGGCCGTCGAGGAGACGTTCACGATCGCCCCGCCTTCGGCCTCCGCCATGTCCCGGGCGGCCCGGCGGCAGCACAGCAGGTACCCGAGGAGGTTCACCTCCACCACCCGCCGCAGGTCCTCGGTGCGGGCATCGGCGAGCCGGCCCAGCGGGCCGGTCACCCCGGCGTTGTTCACCAGCCCGGTCACCCTGCCGAGTTCGGCGCCGGCGATGTCGAAGAGCCGCTCGACGGCGCACTCCTCGGACACGTCGCCGCGCACGGTCACACAACGGGCCCCGGCAGCCCTGACGCGCTCGGCGACGGCCTCGGCCGCCGTCGCGTCACGGGTGTAACCAAGGGCCAGATCATGCCCGTTCGCTGCCAGCCGCAGACAGGTCGCCGCACCGATGCCCCTGCTGCCGCCGGTGACGACGGTGACTTGACGAGCTGACATGGGAGCCTCCTGCGGGGCACGGAACGCGAACATGGAACGGGAACGTGAAGCGTCGAGCGCGGATCGCGGAAAGAACACAGAAGGAGCGGCGCCGGGGCGGGGCGGGCAGGCTAACACCGGGATATTCGCTGGACCAGCGGAAATGGCCGGAAGCAGAGTGGTGGCCACCGACGCGCCGCACCACCGGGCGTCGTCCGTGTCCCTGACCCCTGTTGGAGCCGCCCCATGTCGACCTTGCGCGTGACCGCCGAAGAACTGACCGTCCACGACCACCCGAACGCCGACGCGCTGGAGCTGGCCCAGGTGGGCCTCTACCGCGCCGTGATCGCCAAGGGTGCCTATCGCACAGGCGAGTTCGCGATCTACATCCCCGAACAGGCCGTCCTGCCCGCGGATCTGATCGAGGAGCTCGGCCTCACCGGACGGCTCGCCGGCGGCTCCGCCGACCGGGTCAAGGCGGTCCGGCTCCGCGGCGAACTCTCGCAAGGACTCGTGTGCCGGCCGCGCGTACTCGCCGACATCGACCTGGCCCAGGCGGCCAAGGAGGAAACGGACTTCGCCGAGCTGCTCGGCATCACCAAATGGGCCCCGCCCATACCCACGACCATGAACGGCGACGTCGAAGCCGCCGCCGACCTGATGCCGTGGGTCGACATCGAGAACCTCCAGCGCTACCCGCACATCTTCGAGCCCGGCGAGCCGGTCGTCCTCACCGAGAAACTGCACGGTACCGCCTGCCTCTTCACGTACGTGGTCGAGGGTGAGCGGTCCTTCGTGTCCTCCAAGGGATTCGGCTCGAAAGGGTTGGCGCTCAAGGAGGACGAGCGCAACCTCTACTGGCGGGCCGTCCGCGGCCACGACGTACCGGCCGTCGCGGCGAGCCTGGCCGCCCGACTCGGCGCGACCCGGGTCGGGATCTTCGGCGAGGTGTACGGCAAGGGCGTCCAGGACCTCTCGTACGGGACCGACGTACGCACCGCCGACGCGCCGCCCGGATACGCCGTCTTCGACGTCTCCGCCGAGATCGACGGGCAGACGCGCTGGCTGGACCCGGCCGCCGTTCTGACGGACGGTGAGCTTCCGCTCGTGCCACGGCTGTACGAGGGCCCCTACGACCTCGCCAAGGTGCTGGAACTGGCGAGCGGGCGCGAGACCGTCTCCGGGAAGGCCGCGCACCTGCGCGAGGGCGTCGTCATCCGGCCGTCGGAGGAACGGTACAGCCCGGTCGTGGGCGGCCGCGCCATCGCCAAGGCCGTCAGCCCGGCGTACCTGACCCGCAAGGGCGGCACCGAGTACGAGTGACCCTTCCGCGTCGTGCCGTGCAACGCCGCGCCGCGCCGCGCCCGCTCCAC
>NZ_JBSGZP010000111.1:0-14755 GCF_053611065.1 Streptomyces sp. NPDC054840 | reverse complement strand
GGGCCCGCGCGGGGGCGGGGCAGCATGCTCACGCGCGTGGGCTGACCTCCGCTGAGCGCGTGCAACCGGCGCCCCGGGCAACCCCGGGGCGCCGGGCCGCGTCTTGGCCCCCGGGACGTTCGTGGACTCATGGGTTGGGGAGTGCGGCAGTGACCACCGCTGAGCAGCAGGGCCGGCGCCCGCGGGCCACCCCGACGGCCGACGTGCCCGAGGCGTCCGCCGCGGGCGCCGTGGTCGCCGGGTCCGCCGGATCCGCCGTACGCTCCGCACCTACGCCCGTGCCCGAAGGTATACGGCTGCCCCGCGGCCCGCTCGGGGCCGTGCTCGACGGGGCCCGTCGCCACCCGGTGGTCGTCGCCACCGTCCTCGCCGGGCTGCTGCACGTCGTCTGGTTCTTCTGCTTCGCCAACAGCGGCGGCGACCTGGCCGCGCAGGACGCCTGGGCCGAGTTCGTCGGCCGCCATCCGGACTCGGCGTACAACCTCGCCTGGTACGGCGGCATGCACCCCGTCTCGTACAGCGTGGTCTCGCCGTACCTCATGCACATGCTCGGTGTCCGGACCACGATGATGATCGCCGGCACCGTCTCGGCCGGGCTGCTCGCGCTGATCCTGACGCGTTGCCGCGGGGCCGTGCGCGAGCCCCTGTGGCCCGCGCTCGCCGGGGTCTACGGGCTGCTCTGCAACGCCCTCTCGGGCCGCGTCACCTTCGGCCTCGGCGTGATGTTCGCGCTCGGCGCCGTCGCAGCCGTCTTCTGCTGGCCCCGCAAGTGGGCGGAGCGGCGCTGGGCCAAGGCCGCGGTGGCGGCTCCGCTGGCCGGCCTCGCGACCGCCGCCAGCCCCGTCGCCGGGCTCTTCCTCGGGGTGATCGCGGCCGCGCTGTTCCTGAGCGCGCGACGCCCGGGTGCGTACGCGCTGGGGCTGGCCCCGGTGGCCGTGGTGGGGCTGTCGGCGTGGCTGTTCCCGTTCTCCGGGACGCAGCCGATGAAGATCGGCTCGGCCGGGCTGCCGTTCGTGTTCGGGCTGCTGATCGTGTTCCTCGTACCGAGGCGGTGGAAGACCATGCGGATCGCCTCGGCCGTCTACGTCCTCGGGGTCTTCCTCACCTGGGTGATCGACTCCCAGGTCGGTTCGAACGTCACCCGCCTGGTGATGCTGTTCGGCGGGGTCGCGCTGCTCGCGGCCCTCCCGTACGAGCTTCCGCGCTCGCGGCGCTGGTATGCGGTGCTCCTGGCCTTCGTCGGGCTGAACGCCTGGATCACCACCAACAGCGTCACCGACATCGTCCGCACCACCCCGCTGGCCGCCTGGAGCCGGGAGCTGGCCCCGCTCGTCGACCAGCTGCAGAAGGCGGGCGCCGAGCGGGGCCGGGTCGAGGTGGTGCCGGCCAGCAGCCACCGCGAGTCCTCCGCCTTCCCCTCGTACGTGAACCTCGCGCGCGGCTGGAACCGGCAGGCCGACCTGGAGCGCAACCCGCTCTTCTACGACGACACCCTCAGCGCCGACAGCTACCGGGCCTGGCTGGAGCGCTGGGCCGTGCACTACGTGGTGCTGCCCGCCGACAAACCCGACTCGGGCGGGGAGGACGAGGCGAAGCTGGTGCGCGCGGGGCTCCCGTACCTCCAGCAGGTGTGGGGCGACGCGAACTGGCAGCTCTTCAAGGTCGACGAGCCCACCGACCTGGTGGCCGGGCCGGCGACCGTGGTGCGGGCGAGCGCCGACCAGCTGGTCGTGGACGTGAAGCGGCCCGGCCGGGTGCTCGTGCGGATCCCGCACTCGCCGTGGCTGGGGCTGGTGGACGCGGCGGGCAAGCCCGTACCGCCGCCGCAGGAGACCTTCGCCTCGAAGGCGCGAAGCGGGAGCGGGGAGGGCGGCGCGCTGCGGAAGCAGTACGCGAACACAGCGGGATGCCTCTTCAAGGCCGCTCCGGACGAGACCGGGGACGTGTGGACGGAGCTGCTGGCGCCCGCGCCGGGGGAGTACCGGGTGGCGGCGAAGTACCAGCTGCCGCGGGGGACGCCCTGCCCGGAGGACCTGGTGCACCAGACGCTGGGCCAGCCGAAGCGGCCGGCTCCGCCGCGTCCTTGATCGCGTGCCTGATCGCGGGCGTGTTCGCGTCCTTGATCGCGTGCCTGGTCGAGGCTCGTGGCCGGAATTCTTTACATATCGGTCCGGGTGCGTTGGTCCGCATATGTGCATACGATCCCAGTAGTCCGATTGGGTGCTTCCCGAAGGAGTTGACGACGGGATGAACAAAGAGCAGAAGCGGGATGTCCGGGCGGCCATCGCGAAGGCGCACGAGCAGGCGCAACCGCCGCGCGCCCCGGGACACGGCTTCAGTGGTCCGGTACGGAGCAAGGTCAAGGGCGGCCCCCACACGAAGGCCGCGCTCAAGCGGGCAGGCACTCCGCAGGGCGACCGTATCGGCGAACGCAGCAGTGGCCTGAGCTGACCGTGATGGCACGGCCCTTCCGGCCCGCCGGGAGGGCTTCGTGCGGTCCGTCGTCATCCGGCCTCAGCCGGTGCGATCCGGCCGGATCCCGCCGCTCACCCGCAGGGGCTCGCGCATTACCGTGACGTGACCATGAACGACACGCAGCGCGACGAGCGGCTGCGGCCGCGCCCGCGGCTGCCTGCCTGGACCTCCACCCTCACCTGGAAGGCCACGGTCTTCATCACCCTCATGTGCTGCGGGCTCGCGGCACTGCTGGGCTGCCTCGTGCACGGCGCCATGACCCGCCAGACCGTGGGTTCCGCCCGCGAGAAGGCGCTGACCCGGCTCGAACGGACCACCGAGGCCTACGAGACCGGCGCGCGCATGCCGCGCGGCGAGGGCATCGACCCCGCCGGCCTCCCCCCGGAGCTGCGTGCCCTGGCCGTCGGCGGCCGGCGCGGCACGGCCGTCGGCACGTACCGGGGCCGGCCCGTGATGTGGGCGGCGGGGCCCGCCGCCCAAGGCGGCGCGATAGCCGTCTCCGTGGACTTCCGCGCGAGCCGGCGGACCATCGCCGAACTGGACCGGGCCATCCTCGGCTCCTCGGCGCTCGCCATCGGCGGCACCCTCCTCATCGGCGCGTTCGTCGTCACCCGGATCACCCGGCGGCTGCACCTGACCGCGCAGGTGGCCCGCCGGATCAGCGCCGGCGACCTGGACGCGCGCGTCGCCGACCGCACGCGCAGCAAGGACGAGGTGGCGGCGGTCTCCCGGGCCCTGGACACCATGGCCTCGTCGCTGCAGGGCAAGCTCGAGGCGGAACGGCGGTTCACGGCCGATGTGGCCCACGAGCTCCGCACCCCGCTGACCGGACTGAACGCGGCCGCCGAGCTCCTGCCGCCGGGCCGCCCGGCCGAGCTCGTACGGGACCGGGTGCGGGCGATGCGCTCGCTGACCGAGGACCTCCTGGAGATCTCACGCCTGGAGACGCGCACCGAACGCCTGGAACCGGACTCGCACGACCTGGCCGACCTGGCGGCGCGCACGATCCGAGCCTCGGGCACCGACACGGCCCTGGAGGTGCGTGGCGTCCGCGGGCCCCTCAGGGTGGACACGGACCGGCGGCGCCTGGAGCGGATCCTGGGCAACCTCGTGGCCAACGCGCACCGTCACGGCGCCGCCCCGGTCACGCTCACGATCGACGGCCGGACCCTGACCGTGACGGACTCGGGCCCCGGATATCCGGAGTACCTGCTGACCACCGGCCCGCAGCGGTTCCGTACGGAGGGCACGAACAAGGGCCATGGGCTGGGCCTGACCATCGCCGCCGGTCAGGCCCGGGTCCTCGGCGCCACCCTCACCTTCCGCAACCGGGAGGCGGGCGGCGCCGAGGCCCGCGTCACGCTTCCAGGGCCCGCAGCACCGGGAGCAACTGCGCCTCCTCGCCGTCCAGATGAGCCTCCAGCTCCCGGCTCATCCGCTCCACCCGCTCACTGAATCCGGCGCCGGGCGCGTCCAGGGCGCGTACCAGCTCCGCCTGGACGCGGGCGATCGTGGCATGCTCGGCGCCGATCCGGCGGAAGAACTCCCGCATGTGCGGATGCTGTCGCTCCAGGTACGGGAAGAGGCCGGCGTCCTCGCTCCGGTGGTGGAACTCCAGCGAATGGCAGAACGCGAGGCAGTGCTGGCGCAGTTGCAGCCCGAGCGAGGCCGCCCCGGCGCCGCTCGGCTCCTCGTGCGCGAGGTCCCGTACGAGGGCCAGCTGCGCCCGCAGCCAGCCGTGCACGTCGAGCAGCTTCCCGGCGATCCCGCCCTCACGGGAGGGCACCTCGATCGTGCGCTGGAGCGCGACGACGGGGATCACCCGCCGGGTACGCGCCTGGTACTCGCCGTACCCGGGCTCCGCGCGGACGATCCGCGCGAACAGCTCGTCCCGCCGGGCCCCTTCGGCGGGGACGGCGACGGCCTGGTACTCCTCGGTCCCGGTCTCGACCTGGACGAGGGGCAGCGCGAGCAGGTTGTGGTACCAGGCGGGATGCCGGTCGGCCCCGGCGGCGGACCCGACGACGAGCAGCTCCCCGTCTCCCCGGGCGAACCCGAGCGGAACGGTGTGCGGATTCCCGGATCTGGCGCCGGTGGTGGTGAGCAGGATCAGCTCGGAACCTTCGAAGGGCCCGCCGACGTGGCCGGCGTTCGCCCTGAACTCTTGGATGACGGCGTGATTGAACGATGACACGGAGTGTGGATTTCCTCACGGTGTGTGTGCGTGCGACGGCAGCGAAACAACGGAGGGAAATCACCCGTAGCCGGTGGCGTACATGCCCATAGGCCCGGTCCTTCGACAACAGGTGCCTGCCCAACCACCGCCCGGCCCACATCTCAGTAGGCGACGTCACGCGACACGTGCGCTATGTAACCACAACGCGAAGAGGCCCCGCGATCGATATCGACCGCGGGGCCTCGTCCGTGCCCTCGGCAGGATTCGAACCTGCGACACCGGCTTTAGGAGAGCCGTGCTCTATCCCCTGAGCTACGAAGGCCTGGTAGCCGTCTGACCGCTGACAGCCTAGCGGATCAGGCTGGCCGGGGTCGCCTCGATTGGCGCGCGGTTCGGCCAGTTCCCTCTCATGCCCTGTGACCTGCGCGTATCGGCGATGTCGAGCATGCGGGGCTGATATCGGGACGGGGGATGCGCTGCCGGAGCTCCGCCCAGGCCTCCGCTTCGCGTTCCGGATGGCTTTGGCCCCGTCTGTGCCCGGGCGTGCGACGACGGCCGCGCCCTCTGTGGGCACGGTCGTCGCAGTGTCTGCGGGGTCTGTGGATCTCGATATGCGCCCTTGCCGAGGTGGAGCTGGTGGCTGGTGGCGTTCTGGGAGAGGGCGAAGCCCAGGACGAACAGCTTCTGGCGTTCGACGCCGTAGGCGATCACTCGGCGGTTCCACAGGCTGAGGTCGAACTGGCTGTGGACCGACTCGGAGTCGGCGCGGTACGGGTAGACGGGTTGGCCAGGGTGTCTTGCGGGATCTGCTGGAGGTGCTCGGCACGGTGGAAACCGCGCTCGCTGTCGCTCTTCAAGGGCCGGCCGCCGTCCACGCACCGCAGGGTGCGGTCCTCGGCGGTGGTGGTGATGCCGACGGGAACGCGGTAGTCGTGTGCCCCGTGCCGGCAGGGGATCCTCAGGCGGTGGCACCAGCGGCTCTTGGTGCTGCCGGCCCGGTGCTCGAGTTTGATGACGGGGACGGGTTCGAAGACGCGTGTGCCGTCGTCGAGGCGGATGTTTTCGGCGATGCGGCCGTCGTTGCACCCCAGCTCGTGGCCGCTCCGGCAGGTCTTGATCTTCTCGTAGAAGACCGGGGTGAGCGGAGGCCGAGGCGCGTGAGGGCATCGCGGTGGACGCCCCGGAAGGCCCCGTCGTAGACATGCTCATGCAGTGCGGAAGGGCGCTGCTGAGGGCCGTGAGCTGCCTTACCGCGACCGCCGCTTCGTCCTCGTACTCACCGCCGGCGACGTGCGAGAAGGAGAGGATCACGCGGCTCCAGCACCCGTCGTCACGGCCTGAGGCGAAGAACCGCTTCGTCCCGCGGACCTTCTTCTTCGCCTTCTCGCCATTCTCGTAATAGGTGTGGGCAGCGGGGTCGACGCGGTGGTTGCGGATCTCCCCGGTGACCGGATCCGCGGTCATCTCCGTGCGGGCTTTGGGAACGGTGGCGCCACCGACGATCAGTTGCCGGCGCTCGGGGCGGCTCCAGACCTTGGCGACGTACAGCGCGGTGTCCCAAGGCGAATCGGACATGGCTCTCTCCTGCCTCAAGGGTCTACGACCACCCTCGGAGCGTGACCTGGGGGCCGCCGTGCAGGAAGGCTAGTAGGGCACTGCCCGACGTGTGGACGAATTCGTCCGGCAGGGCATCGACATGGGCCCAGCGAACCTGGGAGTGCTTGTGGGGCTCGCGGTTCTCGGGCTTGCCGGTCCACTCGTGAGTGGCGAAGACGACCGCTAGGTAACCGTTGGGAGCCTCGACGCCCCAGGCGCCGTGGATGACGTGAACGACCTCGAGCGAGTCGGCTTTCACCGTGAGGCCGGTCTCCTCGCAGAGCTCGCGGACCGCGGTTTCGGTGATGGGCTCGCCGGGCTCGCTCTTGCCGCCAGGTAGGTCCCACAAGCCCGGGCCGAACTTGCCGGTCTCGCCGCGCTGGAGGAGCACGACGCGATGGGCGGCCCGGTCGTGGACGATGACCGCCGCGACCAGCAGGGTCATCGAGTCGAACGCCGGCTTGAGGTCCTGGGAGGGGCCGTTGGTCTGCTGAGCCACAGGGTTCCTTCGTCGGGCCGGCGACCAAGCGGGCCGCGGCGTGCTCTGAAGCCGTGCGAGGGTCGGCGACATTCGGTGGGTGGCAACTACGCATCATCTTAGGGTCGTGGAGGGAAAACTTATAAAACTGACGCCTCGTTTGCGGTAGCCTCCTTATAACTTCCTGCCCAATCATCGGAGGCTCCGTGTCCCAAGGCGTCCATGCCCAGCTGGCGGCGCTGGGAACGAAGTTGGAGTACCTGCACCCGGCTCTGTATGCCGGCGAGGCGGCGCGGCGAACGGCCACCCCCAACCATCCGGCGAACACTGCCGGGACGCGCGCCTATCAGGAGCATGTGCGCATGCTGAGGGAAGCGCACATCCGCCACGAGGGCTGGAAGCGGCTTCTTCACGACCATCTCGAACTCGTCTGCAACCCGGAGAAGACGCTCGCTATCGGCACGATGGTCGGCGACGCGGCCACCGGTAGCGCGAGCCTCCACCCCACCAACCTCCACAAGAGGGGCGCCGCCACGGAGCGCGCCGCCGAACACAATGTGCAGCTCGGGCTCTTCCCGCCGCCCGTCGATCCGAACGAAGTCCTCCTCGATGAAGACGAGGCCCTGAAGCTCAAGACCTGGTTCCTCGTCTCGTACCGGGTGAAGGCCGAGGACGGGGTGCGGATCCACAGCGAGCTGTCGCTGCCCGGTCAGGTCGATCGCGGGTTCGTCGTGAAGTGGGAGCAGCGGATACTGCTGCCGGTCATCGAGATGGACGAAATCGAACTGTCGGACGAAGATGGACCCGACGAGATCGACATTTCCGTCGAGTTTCGCTGAGCCCCATCATGTGGGGTGGCCGCGATACTGGCCGCCCCACCCGCACCATCCGGATCCCGAGGCAGTCTCACCATGGTGACCCCGTCCCGCATCACGCTGGCCCGAAAGCGCCGGGGCCTGACCCTCGCCGAGCTTTCCCAACTCGCGGGGGTCTCGCTTCAGAGCCTGTCCAACTATGAGACCGGCCGGACGGCACCCCGACGTACCACCGTGGAGCGGCTCGCAGGCGCGCTCGGCTTCCCGGGAGACTTCTTCACCGGTCCGGAGATCGACGAGCTGCCCGCCGAGGGCATCTCGTGGCGTGCTCGAAGCAAGACTCCGGCCCGCACTCTCGATGCCGCGCGCGCCGCCGGAACGCTGGCCGCGCTCCTCTATGACTGGATCGAGGAACGCTTCCGTCTGCCGGTTGCCGACATTCCCTCTCTCGGCAAGCCCGACCCCGAGACCGCGGCCGAGATGGTCCGCACGGCGTGGGGGTTGGGGAGCTCCCCAGCGCCCAACATGGTGCACCTCCTGGAGGCGCACGGCGTCCGAGTTTTCTCGCTCGCGCCCGACTATGCGGAAGTCGACGCCTTTGCTGTCTGGCGCGGGAGGACCCCGTTCGTCTTCCTGAACACGATGAAGTCCGCCGAGCGCAGCCGCTTCGACGCCGCCCACGAACTCGGACATCTCGTTATGCACGGCAGCGACCGAGAGTGTGCCGGTCCTGAGGCCGAGCGCCAGGCGAACGACTTCGCCAGCGCCTTCCTCATGCCTGCTTCGAGCGTGCTGGGCCACATGCCGGCTGGGGCCCACGTCGATCAGATCCTCAAGGGCAAGGCCATCTGGAACGTGTCCGCGATGGCCTTGACCTACCGCATGCACGACCTCGGACTCCTCACCGACTGGCAGTACCGTTCTGCCTGTACCGAGCTGAGCCAGCGGGGCTACCGCAAGGCGGAGCCCGAAGGCATGAAGAAGCGGGAGACGTCCCAGGTGCTCACCAAGGTCTTCCAGGGCCTGCGCTCCACGGGGATGAGACCGGTGGCGGTGGCCGCCGAGCTGGGCCTCACGCCGGACGAGATGAACAAGATGCTCTTCGGCCTGACCATGACGATGGTCGACGGCGGTGGCCAGCGGGCCGCATCGGAGCCTCGGCGTGCCCTGTCCCTGGTGCCCTGAATGGCCGATCCTCGTCCTTGGTTTCGCCCTTCCGCGGTCCGTTCCTGCAGGGGCTCCTGGGGACCGCAACGATGAGGTGGAAGGGATGCCCGCCGAAGGTTCGAGCGCACCGGACAGCACGGGGTGAGCGAGGTCGCCGGGCCTCGGGGTGACGGCCGGACGCCGCGGGAACACCTGAGGAATGGGGAAGTCGGCGGCCCGCGGCTCGAAGGCGGTCGTCGCGGAGCTGGACCTGGCGACCGGCACAGGGAAGCCGAAGGGCCTGGATGCAGGTGTGCGTGTTCCGTACCTCACAAGCGTTGCAGCGAGGCTGGCGCGCTGTTTGATCACCCAGGCGATGGCCTTGTCGTGCGGCATCACGCGTAGCAGTACGAAGATGTCGCCACTATCCGGAGCGAGGGCGACGCCGCGGATCCCCTGGGCGATGCGGATGGTGCGGATGTGCGGGTCCTTGGCCTGCTTCAGTGACTCCAGCCGAGCCTGCAAGGGTGTACGAGCGGTTACCTGGCAGCGTCGCCGTCGAGGTCCCAGGCGGATCCGGGCCAGCGCCGCGGCAATCTCGACGGTCATCTCGTCGTCGGGGCCGAACACCATGCACATGTCCTGATGGAGCGGTTCGAGGACCTGCCGGGCTTCAACGCCTTGGCCTTGGGCGAGCAGCAGCATCCCGATGTTGTGCCGCAGCTCCACCGCTTCCTCGTTCACGTCACTGTCGACGGCCCGCACGACGTTCAGCACGCCCTGGAGCGCGGCGAGCGCGTCGGGACCTGGGCAAGTTCGGCGCGGCACCGGGCCGCCTGGGCGCGGCAGGCGTGGGCCTGCTCGCCCGTGAGCCCAGCGATGCGGGCGTAGGCGTCGGGCTCACTTGATTGCCGACTAGGCAATCGGGCATGAGACGACCGGTGGCGAAGCAGCCAAGTATCTCGTTGGGTCTGCCGTAGGCGGCGGCTTCCAGGGAAGATTCCGTCACGTTATGGGAGCGGGCCCGCTTGGGGTTGGAGTTCAGGGGGTTCCGACAGGTGGCGCCAGTCGTGGGCCGAGGGCTGGTCCAAGGGGGAAAGTTGTGGGCCACGCTGCGTATAGAGCACTGGAAGCAACCGGCCGAGCACAGACGCGAGGATATGGCACGTGGAACTGAAGAGAGATGTCTCCCTCACCATCTGGCGGGAGCCTGTGCACCGGGAGGCTGTGTATGCGAGCGGTAATACACCTATGGGGTCTGTCATCCTGACCCGGCGGCCTGGAGACCGTGGGCGTGCCCCCGAACCGGCCGCACAAGCGTGGGAGGATTGGGGCGTAACCCTCCAGAGTGGGCAGAGGCTGGAAGTCCACGGGCTGGCAGCGCCGGGAATTTTGGTCCGCAAGCAGCTTCGGGCGGGTGTCGCCGGCAGTTTGGAAGGCCAGGCATGTCGAGTCACCGCCTCGTCCGCCTACCTCTGGGCGAAGCGTTCGGTCTGCCTCAGGGGGACTCCGTCGAGCTGGAATTTACGACGAAGGGCCTCGCTGTGAGCCTGATGGAAGATGGTGACGTGCGGGGCGTGAGAAGGAGCGGTAACTGGGAGTTCTCCGCGCCAACGGCATCCGCCATTCTGGCTGCATGTCTATTCGAGTGGGCTGAAATGGCCCACTTCCTCCGTACGCCCGGCCTTCGGCTGCTTTAGTTTCGATGGTTTGCGGGCCCTCGTCGGTCACGCAGCAGCTGACCGACATACTTAGGCCCCCGAAGCTCGACTCCGGGGGCCGAAGGGCTGTTGCGGAAGGCTCAGTTCTGGGAATTTTGCCTGTATGGGTGGGGTGTTGCGGGAGCGGGGCAGGAAAGGACTCTTAATGAGTTTCCGGAGGGTGGCAGAATTTCGCGCAATTCGCATTTTGGCGGCCAGGGTGGAGATTCTCCAAGAACGCCGGTCGGCGAGAATGTTCGGATCCTGTGCTATGTCGCCGACAGTGACACAATTATCCGATACCGGCGTGCTCCCGGCCCGGCCGAATTTGCCTCATGTCCGTTGTTCGGGGTGTGGTAATTGAGAGTGTCAGGTGGCGCCGGGCCCGAGAACGTCAAGCGAGTGGAAATTCCCCTGTTGGGGATGCCCCCTGGCGCACACCGAGCCAGATCGCGGTTGGACGTAGGTTACTGGAGCTGCACTATCTGGAGGGGGCTACCCGTGGACGATGACTCTGAGAGGGCGAGCGGCGCCGACTCGACTGCCGCCCAGTACAGCCGGAACGTTCATGACGAACGCCGTTCCGTACGCGCGGCACTGCGTACGGATCTCCCCGCCGCCCATCTGGGACTGGGGGTGACAGCCGTCGCCTTGATCGTGGTGGCCGGTTTCGCCGGCCTCCGATGGGCTTTGATCGTTACTGCTGGACTCGCGTCCTGGTTCATCCTTGCCCTGGCTGTAATCCACATCGGCGGTGGTCGTGGGTGGGACGCTGTCCGACGTGCTTACATCGCCACGTTCGGCTGGGGAAACTGGATCTGAACGTGCCGTGCATGCTGCCCGCGTAGCGTGCACGGCACATCCCCGCCTTCAGCCGTCACGCAAGCTGATCAGGACGTTCCGCCCGAGTCGGACGACCTCAGCGGGGTTCCGGGTTGGCCGTCGGGACGGTGGAGGTGCCGCCGGAGCTCCACTTGGTGCCCGCTCCGCGTCCTGAGTGGCTTGGCCTTGTCCGTGCTCGGGGACGCGAAGACGGCTAGGTCTCGCGGTTTCCTCGGACGCCCGAACGCCAACCGAGCCGTACTGTGGCTTCGTACCGGCGTCAGTCGACCCCTCTCAGGTAGACGCGGCTGCTCCGTTCGTCGATCTGTGCCACCGCGACCTTGAGCCAGTTCAGGTCGCCCTTGCAGGGAGCGCACACCTGGCCCTCCGTGACCTTGGGGAGCGAATCCGGTTCCGGGAGCCCCAGGCGTGCGAACGGCGTGGCCGGTGTCGCCTCCGCGGCGAAGGGCTGCTCGCGCAGTTTGAGGGGCTGCTCCGGCTTCAGCTGGGTGAGGAAGGGCTCCACGGCTTCCGCGGGCAGGACGAAGGACAGGATCAACCCGTCGTCCTGGAACCCCCTGCGGTGCGCCGCCGCGGTGTGAGTTGCTGTCGAGGGGACTTCCACATGCAGGGTCTGGGCAATGGACTCAGCGGTGGCCCCTTCGACCCAGTCGGACGTCCCCCGGTCCGTCGAGCGGCCGCCATCCCCGTCGCTACCTCCGGACGCCCCGGAGCATCCGGCGGCGAGCGCGCCGAGCACCACCGCCGCCACGGCGAGCGCCGGGGCGCGCCCCGGGCGTTGCGCGCCGATCATCGGGCCGCCTCGTTGCGGCCGATGTCCGTGCGGGTGCCGTCCCGCCCGGTGTCCTCGGGAGCGGGCCAGGATCCGCCCGCCGACAGATCGTGCCGCTGCACCGAGCTGCTTCCTCGCATGTCGAACTCCCTGGCTAGTCCTGTCGTGTGCATGCGGGCCATGTCGGCATCGGTGACGGTGGTCGGTCCGATCGGCGTGGCCTTGGTCTCGTCCCAGTTGTAGCGGTCCCACACATTGACCTGGTAGTCGATGCTGACCTGCGGTTTCCCGTCGGGGCCGGGGACGGCGGTGACCACCCCTGTCGTGTTCGTCATGCCGCTGCCCACGGCCAGGTACCAGTTGTTCGTACCGTCCGGGCCCTTTTCGTGTTCGTATCCGCTGCTGCCGGATTCCACGGGGATGGCGACAGGCTTGCCGCCTGACTTCTCGAAGGCCTCCAGTGCCTGGCGCCGCCATTCGTCCTGCTCCGTGGCCCGGATCCGCGCCACCTGGTCCCGCAGGGCCGGGTCGTCGGCCAGCATGCGATCGACGTCCAGGTCGAGCGTCCTGCCGGTGCCTTTGATGTAGTGATCCATGTGCCGGGCCGCATCGGTCTTGCCCATGAAGTCGCCGGAGTTGGAAATGCCGTGGGCCTGGATCTGCTTCCAGTAATCCGACATACCTGGCGATTCGACGTCGTACGGGCCGGCGCCGTCGTCCGCGGCGACCTGCTTGACCTGAGGACGGAGCAGTCCGGCCGCAAGGAGATCGTCGCGGTGCTGCGTCCACAACTGGGCCCGGGCCTCGGCCCCGAGCGACTGCCAGAGCCGCTGCAGTTCCTTCCGCTGCTTGGCGTTGGCCTCTTCGCCGAGCCCGGCCAGTTTCAGTGCTCGCGGGAGCATCTCCTGGTCGAGGGAGGTGTACGTCGCATGGCCGGCGTTGTGCGGATCCGCGCCGTGGCTGCCGCGCAAAGCGCGTACGGCAGCGGCATCGACCTCGGCCGCATGGCTCACCACTCCGCTCAGGGTGTCGGCGTACCAGCGCATGAGGTCCTGCTTGCGCTGGCCGGGACCGTCCACCTCGCAGACCACGGCATCCGAACCTTGTCGGAAACCCCGCTGGGGCCGCCCGACTCGGACGGACAAACGTCCTGGTCAGCTGGTCTGCGTACGCGGATGGTGCAGCGTCCTCCCGGACACTTTCCCGGGCACACGCCTGGTAGCCGACTGACCGCTCCGGATCAGGCTGGTCGAGGTCGCCTCGATTGGCGCGCGCCTCGGCCACGTCCATCTCGGGCCCTGTGACCTGCGCGTTTCGGCGATGTCGGGTGCGTGGGGCCTTTGTCGGGCGGTGGGGGCGTCGCCGAAGCGCTTCCGATGTCTGATTCGCGTCCGGGGTGGCTTGAGTCGTTCGGAACGGGATGCGCGTGGTGAGTGCTCCGCCGCGAGATGCGTCTCTTCACGCCGCACGCTGAACAAGTCCTTGGTCCGGCCTGGTTGTGGATGCCGGGGAGGCAGGCGGTCCGGAGCATGGCGACACCTTGACGGGTGGATCCCCGATGGGGTGGAGCACCCTTACCGCAGGTCCGCCTTGCTGAGCGGTTGTCGGCCGAGGCCGCTCCCAGTCATCACCGCCAGAAGCGCCGCGATGAGCGAGATGGCGGCCAGCGCCGCGAAGAGGTGCGGGTAGCCGCCGAGGGGGCCGGCGAGGGCGGCGCATGCCCAGGGGGCCAGGGCCGCGGTGATGTGGGCAGGGGCTCCGAGGAGAGCGGAGAGGCGGCCGTAGTGGGTGGTGCCCCAGCGGTCGGTGACGGCGGTGGCCTGGAGGAGGGTGAGGTTGCCGCGGACGACGCCGGCCAGGACCGCGAGCAGGACCAGGAGGGGGATGGGGCCCGGGACGACGGCGAGCGCTGCGGTGGTCGCGCCGCCGAGGGTGATGAGGGTAACGGTGCGGGTCGTGACGGAGGTGCGGGTGGACAGGCTCGCGTAGAGGGTGCGGCCCAGGGTCTGGCCTGCCCCGCCCAGCCCGAGCGCCCAGGCGGCTTGGGTGGGTGTGGCGCCGCGGTCGGTGAGGAGGGGGATGAGCCCCATGACGACCGCGTACATCGCGAAGCCGGAGAGGGTGAACGCCGCAGCCAGCAGGAGGAACGGGCGGCTGCGCGGAATGGGGGTGCGGTCGACGGCGGGTGGCTGCGGTGGGGCGGCCGGCCAGGGGGCGCGCAGGACCAGGGCGTGTGCGGGGATGGTGATGACGGCGAGGATCGTCGCGAGGACCGCGTACGTCGCCCGCCAGCTCAGGTGCTCGGCGAGGAGGGCGGTCAGGGGTGCGAAGACAGTGGAGGCCAGACCGCCGGCGAGGGTGACGATGGTCAGGGCGCGGACGCGGTCGGGGCCCCACCAGCGGGTCAGGGCGGCGAAGGCGGGCGGGTAGAGGGTGGCGGCCATGGCGACGCCCGCGAGCAGCCAACCGGCCGTGAACAGGGCCAGGTTGGGGGCGGCGGCGATGAGGAGGAGGGCGAGTGCGCCGAGTGTGGAGCCGACGGTCATGACGGCGCGCGGACCTTGCCGGTCGAGGATTCGGCCGATGGGGATCCCGGCGACGGCCGACACCAGGAGCGCGAGGGAGAACGCGGCCGTTGCCGCGTTGGTGGACCAGCCGGTGTCGGCGGTCAGGCGTGGGAGAAGGACGGGGAAGGCGTAGTAGACGATTCCCCAGCTGGTGATCTGTGTGGCGCAGAGGGCGGGCAGTACGGCG
>NZ_JBSGZP010000110.1:0-14817 GCF_053611065.1 Streptomyces sp. NPDC054840 | reverse complement strand
AGGCTACCGCCCCGAGGCCCGTATCGCCAAGGCCGAGCTCGGGCCCGAGGCGGGCATGGTCGGCGCGGCCGACCTGGCCCGGCTCGTCGCCCGCCGCTTCCGCCGCGCCACCCGCCGCCGGGTCGAGCGCCACGAGCGGTACGAGCGCTACGCGCAGCAGCTGGGCCGGCGCGACCCCGTCGGCCCCGGCCCCGGCCCCGAGGACCAGGACACACAGTGAACCCGCCCGCCCTGCCCCACCAGGCCTCCGCCCCCGACGCCGAGGGCGCCCCGCCGCCCACCGCCGAGGACCGCAGGCACGTCGTCAAGCGCCGCTGGATCACCGCGATCATCATCCTGCTGCTGGTCGGCGTACCCGCGGGTTACCTGGCGATCTCCACCCAGCAGAGCCGCGAGAGCGGCCGCGACAAGGCCGCCAAGATCGGTGCGTCCCAGGTGCGCCCCGGCTGGCCGTCCAAGGTGCAGCGCAGCATCTACGAGGTCCCGGTACCGGACAAGGCATGGCGCGTCGGGTTCCTGGAGACCAACAACTGGCGCACCAGCCGGCTGTACGTCCAGTTCGCGGTCACCCCGCCGGAACTGGACGGTTTCCTGTCCTCACTCGGCATCGGCCGGGAGGACCTGACCCCCGGGGTGTCGGTCTCCGCGCACGACGCCTCGATCGCCGGCTGGCACTGGAAGCCGCAGACCCCATGGCTGGGCACCACGCTGGAACAGGACGACCCGAGGCCCACCCGGGACATCACCGTCGACCTCACCGATCCCAAGGTGTCCAAGGTCTACGTGGTCTCCTCCACCACCCCGTGACGAGCCATTAGCCTGGGATCATGAAGCTCACCAAGCGGCTGCATTCCTGCGTCCAGTTGGAGAAGGACGGGCGCACGCTCGTCATCGACCCGGGCGCCTTCAGCGAACCGGACGCGGGCCGGGGGGCGGATGCCCTGCTGGTCACGCACGAACACCCCGACCACTTCGAGGAGGGCCGGCTGCGGGCCGCCCTCGACGCCGATCCGGCGGCCGAGCTGTGGACCCTGCGCAGCGTCGCCGAGAAGCTCGCCCCCGCTTATCCGGGCCGGGTGCACACCGTCGGACACGGCGACGCCTTCACCGCGGCCGGGTTCGAGGTCCAGGTGCACGGGGAGCTGCACGCGGTGATCCACCCGGACATCCCGCGCGTCACGAACGTCGGCTACCTCGTGGAAGGTTCCCTCTTCCACCCCGGGGACGCGCTGACCGTGCCCGGGGTCCCCGTGGAGACCCTGATGGTCCCGGTGCACGCCCCCTGGAACAAGGTCTCCGAGGTGATCGACTACCTCCGCGAGGTCAAGCCGCGCCGGGCCCTGGACATCCACGACGCCTACCTCTCCGACATCGCCCGGCCGATCTACGACTTCGCCCTGGACGCCCTGGGCGGCACCGATCACGGCCGACTCACCGCCGGGGACTCCGCCGAACTGTGACTGTCGGTGCCGGGCGGTAGGTTGGCACGTATGCGTATCGCCACCTACAACGTCAACTCCATCACCGCCCGGCTGCCGCGCCTGCTGGCCTGGCTGGAGAGCTCCGGCACGGACGTCCTGTGCGTCCAGGAGACCAAGTGCTCGGTAGAGCAGTTCCCGTACGCCGAGCTGCGCGAGCTGGGCTACGAAGCGGCGGTCAACGCCACCGGCCGCTGGAACGGCGTGGCGGTGCTCTCCAAGGTCGGCCTGGAGGACGTGGTCCTGGGACTGCCCGGCGGACCCGACTACGAGGGCGTCCAGGAGCCCCGCGCGATCTCCGCCACCTGCGGCGGGGTCCGGGTCTGGTCGGTGTACGTGCCGAACGGGCGCGAGGTCGAGCACGACCACTACGGCTACAAGCTGGACTGGTTCCGCTCCCTGGCCACGGCCATCGCCGAGGACGCGGCCGGTCCCCGCCCCTTCGCGGTGCTCGGTGACTTCAATGTGGCCCCGACCGACGAGGACGTCCACGACCCGGCCGTCTTCGCGGGCCTCACCCATGTCACCCCCGCGGAGCGGGCCGCCCTGGAGGCGCTGCGCGCCGCCGGGCTGTCGGACGTGTTCCCGCGTGCCCTGAAGTACGACCGTCCCTACACCTTCTGGGACTACCGGATGCTCGCCTTCCCCAAGAACAAGGGCATGCGCATCGACTTGGTCTACGGGAACGAGGCCTTCACCAAGGCCGTCACCGACTCCTACGTCGACCGCGAGGAGCGCAAGGGCAAGGGCGCGTCCGACCACGCCCCCGTCGTCGTGGACCTGGACCTCGGCAGGTAGCGGGCGCATCCCGGCCGACGGATCCAGGCGCGCCCTGTGGTCAGCGGGGGAACCTGGTGCCACGCTGGGCGGTATGAACATCCCCTTCCTGGACAACTGGCTGAACCGACGCGAAACGGAACAGGGCGCGGGACTCGCCGCCGCCCTCGCGGACGACCCCGACGGCGTCGCCGAATTGTTCTCGGAGTGCGAGATGCTGCGCGTCCAGGCACGGGCGGCCGGGCTCGAACTGGATGAGAGCCAGGCCTCGTTGGAGGCCCTGGACCAGCTGATGCCGCGCTGGCGGCGGGACCCCGAGGCGGTTCCCTGGCTCGGCAACGACGCGGGCTTCTACCTCGGGACCGTCATCATCCGGACCGTACCGGGGGCGGCCTGGCGGGTGTGGCCCAACGGCCAGCCGGTGATCCGGCTGGCCTCGGGCCGGGAGCTGAACGTGATCGAGTCGGGCGTGTCCTGGGCGATGACCGGATCCCCCGAGCTCAGTCAGGCCTACGCGGAGGCCTCCGAGGGCTGACGCCGCCGATGCCCCGGCGTGTCGGAGCCCCTCCGCCGCGAAGTGCCCTTGGCGGCTGGATAGTTTGCGCTGACCTCGGCACACCGGGGCAGACTCCGACAAGTGGGCAGGGCAGCACATGGCCGTCGAACCGTTGATCGAGCTGCGGGACGTCAACAAGCACTTCGGTGCGCTGCACGTACTGCGGGACATCAACCTCACCGTCGGCCGCGGGGAGGTGGTGGTGGTCATCGGCCCCTCCGGTTCCGGGAAATCCACCCTGTGCCGGGCGATCAACCGGCTGGAGACCGTCGAGTCGGGCACGATCCTGATCGACGGGGAGGCGCTGCCCGCCGAGGGCAAGGAGCTGGCCCGGCTGCGCGCCGAGGTGGGGATGGTCTTCCAGTCCTTCAACCTGTTCGCCCACAAGACCGTCCTCGCCAACGTCTCGCTCGCGCAGGTCAAGGTCCGCGGCCGCAAGCGGGGGGAGGCGGACCGGCGCTCCCGGGAGCTCCTGGAGCGGGTCGGCCTGGCCGACCAGGCCGAGAAGTTCCCGGCCCAGCTCTCCGGCGGTCAGCAGCAGCGTGTGGCGATCGCCCGCGCCCTCGCCATGAACCCCAAGGCCCTGCTCTTCGACGAGCCCACCTCCGCGCTCGACCCAGAGATGATCAACGAGGTGCTGGAGGTCATGCGGCAGCTCGCCCGCGAGGGCATGACCATGATCGTGGTCACCCACGAGATGGGCTTCGCCCGCTCCGCCGCGAATCGCGTGGTCTTCATGGCCGACGGGCAGATCATCGAGGACCGCACCCCCGAGCAGTTCTTCACCGCGCCGGAGAGCGACCGGGCCAAGGACTTCCTCTCCAAGATCCTCAAGCATTGACGCGAGGCGACGCGAGGCCGCCGCCGGGCGGCCCCGGCCCGGCAGCGGCCCTGGATCACTGCTCGCGCAGCGGCACCGTCACGTAGCTGGGATCGGTGCGCGGCGAGGAGAAGGTCAGCTGCGCCCCGACGGGGTTGTGCTCGATGTAGAGCGGGTCGACGGTGTCGATGACGAGCGCGAGCCGGTGGCCGGCGGGGACGTCGTAGGCGGTGGAGAACAGCTCCAGGTCCACGCCGAAGGCCTGGCCCGGAGCCTTCCCGTGGAAGGTGTACGGGGCGTTGCTGACGAGCTTGCCGATGCCGAGCGGGCCGACGTCGTAGAGGTACGCGACGAAGGTTCCGTCGCCCTTGGTGGGGGTGACGGTGGTGTGCAGCTTCGCGGTGCCGCGGATCCGGCGCGGCTCGTCGTAGCGCTCCGACTGCCAGACGGCCGCGAAGGCCCGGGGCAGGAGCGGGACGGAGGCGATCGGCGGCGCCTTCACGAACTGGTCGAGCATGCTGGAGAGGAGGATGACACCGCCGTTGGCGCCGGAGTCGACATTGGCGTAGAGGTGCTCACTGTCGGAGAGCGCCAGCTTCTCGGCGCCCCCGGAGCCGACCGACTTCCAGTCGGCGTAGCCCTCGTACCCGTCGTTGCTACGGGACTTGATCTGCACCGGAGCCTCGGTGTCGACGCCGTTGCGTTCGCCCTTGAGGTAGCGGTCGAACCAGCGGTGCGCGTTGGTCCAGGTGTCGTTGGGCAGCCCCAGCAGGCCGGTGCCCTCGGCGGTGGCGTGGTCACCGGGCCGGAACTCCAGACGCTTCGGGCCGGTCAGCCGCTCATAGAACTTCGCGTACTGGTTGGGCGGGAAGATGGTGTCGCCCCAGGCGTTGCCGAGCATGATCGCGGCGCCGTTGGCGTTGATCCGGTCCACCTGCTCGGAGGCCGAACGCTTCCTGCCCCACTCGATCATCGGCTGCTCCTGGTCGAGCCGGGAGCCGAAGAAGTTGCCGAGGAGCGTTTTGAGTTCGGGTCCGGGCCGGCCGGTGAGGTATCCGGCGGCGCCGAGCATTCCGGCGGCCTGGGCGTGCTGGGTGCGGCCGGAGTAGATGGACTCGATGACGTCGGCCCAGCCGCTCATCGCGACCACGGCCTTGACCCGCGGGTCCTGCGCGGAGGCCAACAGGGTGATGCCGGCGCCGTACGAGACCCCGCCGAGGCCGATGCGGTCCGCGTCGGCGGGGGAGTTGGCGAGGGCCCAGTCGATGACGGCGCTGACGTCGGCGATGTCCGGCGGGCCGGCCACCTCGATGTCGCCGCCACTGAGCCAGAAGCCCCGGGAGGTGTAACTGACCACGACGTAGCCGGAGTCGGCGAGCTTCTTGGCCTGGGCGATGTACTCGATCTGCGGCAGGCCCCAGCTGGTGGGCAGCACGATCAGCGGGTACTTCCGGCCGCTCTGGGCCCCGGCCGGGGTGAAGACGTTGCCCTTGAGCGTGATGCCGCCGGAGCCCGGGATGTCGTGGAAGCGCACCTGCGACGAGGCGTCGGCGGCGGCTGCCACGGTGGTGGCGGGTGCCGCCTGGGCCTGGTGGGGGGCCAGGCCCAGGGAAGCTGCTGCCAGCACGGTCGCCACGGCCGCGGCGGTGGTGGTGCGTCGCATCTATCGCTCCTCGCGTACGCCGGGGTTGCTGTCAAAGTGACCCGACGGTAACGGGAGCGTGTTACCGAAAGTAACCCGTGGGTAAGTTACGCACTGGTAACGATTGGGTGATCGTGGTGGATCCGCCCGCGGAACGGGCGCGCGCAGGCCGCCCGCCGGCCGTTCAGCCGTTCTGCGGCGCGCCGGACAGGGCGCTCCTGGCCTTCCACTCGTCCCACGACAGGTTCCACTCGCCGTAGCCGTTGCCGATCTCCGCCCGGCCCTTCGAGCCGTCGCCGACCACCTCGAAGAGGTCGCCGACCTGAGACTGTCCGAAGAACTCCTTGGCGTCGGCGTCACTCATCCCCACGCAGCCGGAACTGCTGTTGGTGCGGCCGAAGTTGCCGGAGTTCCACGGGGCGGCATGCGCGTACATGCCGGACCAGGTCAGCCGCATCGAGTAATCGACCATCTTGTCGTAGGCGTTGTCCAGGCCCACCGTCTGGGAATCCATCCGGATGGTGCCCTCCTTCGTCATGATCACCATCTTCCCGGACCAGGAGGCCTTCTTGCCGCCCGGAGTGCCGGCCGAGATCGGGATCGTCCTGAGCGCCTGGCCGTCCTGGGTCACGGACATCTTCTTGCTGTCGAGGCTGACCTGGATCCGGCGGTCCTTACCGATCTTGAAGTCGGTGCTGTAGTCCCGGGCGAACATGCCGCCGCCCTTGCCCGAGTCCACACCGTTGAGGTGCATCTCGACCTTCACGTCCGTGCCGGACTTCCAGTAGTCCTTCGGACGCCAGTCCACTCGGTCCTTGCCGTCGTGGTCCTTGATCCAGCCCCACGAGCCCTCGGCGTTGTCCGAGGCGGTGACCTTGAGCTGCTTCTCGACCTCGGCCTTGTTCGTCACCGGGTTGTCGAAGACGAGCGACACGGGCATCGCCACGCCCACCGTGCTGCCCTTGGAGATGTTGATCGAGACCTTGTTCACCTTGTCGGCGGGGCCGGTTCTGAACTGCGTGGTGGCGCTCTGGCTGTCGGTGTTCTGCGCCTCGACCTTGTACTCCGCGGCGGGCGGGGCGTTGCGCTCCGAGGTCCAGGTCTTCCCGTCGTCGGATATCTTCCCGGGCAGCTCCGCGCCCTTGGCGTCGGTCACCTTCACCTGGGCCAGCTTGCCCTCGGCCACGGTCACCGTCACCGGCTGGCCCGCCTTGACCTGATCACCCGTGAGGTTCACCGCGACCGCCATGGGCGCCTTCGGCTTCGGCTCGGTCTTGCCCTTGTCGTCGCCGCCACCGTCACTCCCGCCCGTGCAAGCGGTGAGCGAGGCGGCCAGAAGTGCGGTGCCCGCCATGGCGGTGCGGCGTATACGGCTCAACGAAGGGCCCTTTCCAGGAGCGGTGGTGGGTGACGTTCGCAAAAGGAGATGCCTCCGACCCGACTTCAGGTTCCGCAATCGGTGGAAAACCTCATTCATTTTCGTGTGACGTCGACCGCAACGAAACGGTCATCGTCCGGTCACAATCGCCGCGCACGGCGGTCACGGGCGGCTGTGAGAGTCCGGCGAGAGACCGTCGGGACGACAGGAAGGCCGTCTGCCGTGTGTGCACTGCTCGTGACCCCCGCCCAGCAGAACCATGACCAGGAGCGGGAGCTCCGGGTGCGTGCCCTCTCCGTCTCCGAATATCAGGCGTTCCTTTCCCGCCACGGCGGGGCGAGTTTTCTCCAGTACCCGTCCTGGGCCCGCGTAAAGGACCTCTGGCGTTCGGAAAGGGTCGGTTGGCACTATCCGGACGGCCAGATTCAGGGCGCCGGTCTCGTCCTCTACCGGCAATTCCCCGGAACCCGCAAATACTTCGCCTACCTCCCCGAGGGGCCCGTCGCCGACTGGTCCGATCCGCATATCGACCGCTGGCTGACCCCGCTCATGCGTCACCTGCGCTCCTCCGGCGCCTTCGCCGTCCGCATCGGCCCCACCCCCGCCTACCGCCGCTGGGACGCGGCCACCGCCAAGTCCGCCTCCGGCCCGGGCCGGCAGATGTCCGACGTGCTCGCCACCGAGGTCGACCCGGTGGGCGCCGCCCTCGCCGACCGGCTGCGCACCCGCGGCTGGACGCGGTGCGGCGGCGAGGACGACGGCGACGCCCAGCCCCGGCACGTCTTCCGTGTGCCGCTGGCCGGCCGCGCCCTCGACGACGTGTGGGCGGGCCTCAACCAGGAATGGCGGCGCAACGTGCGCAAGGCCACGAAGTCCGGCGTGGAGACGGTCATCGGCACCTTCGCCGACCTGCCCGAGTTCTACCGGCTGCTGCGCATCACCGAGGAGCGTGACGGCTTCCGGCTCGGCCGCTCCCTCGCGTACTACGAGCGGCAGTACCAGGTGCTCAACGAGGAGGCGCCCGGCCGCATGCGGCTCTACCTGGGCGTCCACCAGGGCGAGATCCTCGCCGCCCACACGATGATCACCGCCGGGAAGCGGGTCTGGTACCAGACCGGCGCCTCCGCCGACCACCGCCGCGAGGTGCGTCCCAGCAACGCCCTGCAGTGGCGCATGATGTGCGACGCCCACGCCCTCGGCGCGGAGGAGTACGACATGCGCGGGGTACCCTCCACCCTTGACCCCTCGGCGCGCTCCTACGGGCTGCTGCGCTGGAAGCTCGGCACCGGCGGACAGGTCGTCGAGACGCTGGGAGAGTGGGAGATACCGATGGACGGAGTCGCCAACACGGCGCTCTACAGAGCGTTCCAGGCCTACCTGGCCCGCCGGTGACGGCCACCGACACCGACAGCGGCACCAGAGCGGCCGCCGCCCCGGGGAGCGTCGGCACCCCATCGGGGAAGACCTCGGTGCTGCGCAGCGGGGCCCTCATGGCGGCAGGTTCGATCGTCTCCCGCGCCACCGGCTTCATCCGCTCCGCCGTCGTCGTCGCGGCGCTGGGCACCGAACTCCTCGGCGACAGCTACGCCGTCGCCAACACGGTCCCGAACATCATCTACATGCTGCTCATCGGCGGCGCGCTCAACGCCGTCTTCGTACCCGAGCTCGTCCGGGCCGCCAAGGAGCACGCGGACGGCGGGTCCGCCTACACCGACCGGCTGCTCACCGCCTGCACCGCCGCCCTCCTGGCGCTCACCGCCGTCTCGGTCCTCGCCGCCCCGCTGATCGTCTCGGTGTACACCGACTACGACGGGGCCCAGGCGAGCACCACCGTGGCCCTGGCCCGGTACTGCCTGCCACAGATCCTCTTCTACGGGCTCTTCACCCTGCTCGGCCAAGTGCTGAACGCCCGCGGCCGGTTCGGCGCGATGATGTGGACCCCGATCCTCAACAACCTCGTCATCATCGGCGTCTTCGGGCTGTTCCTCCACGTCTCCCACGACGGGGCGCCCGGCCTCACCGCCGCCGAGACCCGGCTCCTGGGCCTCGGCACCACCGTCGGCATCGTCGTCCAGGCCCTCGCCCTCGTCCCCTCGCTACGCGCCGCCCGCTTCCGCTGGCGCCCCCGCTTCGACTGGCGCGGCAGCGGCCTCGGCCGCCCCCTGCGCAACGCGGGCTGGCTGGTCATGCTCGTCCTCACCAATCAGATCGCCTACTGGGTCGTCACCCGGCTCTCCACCACCACAGGGCAACACGCCGTGGACGCCGCACTCGCGGGCGGCGCCGGCTACACCGCCTACAGCAACGCCTACCAGCTGTGGATCGTCCCGCAGGGGATCATCACCGTCTCCCTCGTGACCGCCCTGATGCCGCGGATGAGCGCGGCCGCCACCGAGGGAGACCTCGCCGCCGTGCGGCGCGACATCTCCTACGCCCTGCGCTCCAGCGCCGCCCTCGTCGTGCCCGCCGCCGCGCTCTTCGCCGCACTCGCCCCCTGGGTGATGGGCAGCGTCTTCGAGTACGGCCGCACCGACGCCGCCGACATCGAGGTCATGGCGGGCATGCTCATCGCCTTCGCACCCGGTCTGATCGCCTACTCCGCGCAATACGTCCTCTCGCGCGGCTTCTACGCCCTCTCCGACACCCGGACCCCCTTCTTCCTGAACCTGGTCATCGCCGCGCTCACCGCCGGGCTGTCGGCCGCCGCCTACTTCCTGCTGTCCCCGCGCTGGGCCGTCACCGGCATGGCCGCGGCCTCCTCCGTCGCCTTCCTCGCCGGCGCCGCCGTCACCGCCCTCACCCTCACCCGGCGGCTCGGCCCGCGCGCGGGCACCCGTACGCAGCGACGCGCGACCGCCGTACGGACCCACCTGCGGCTGCTGGTCGCCTGCGCACCGGCCGCCGCCGCCGGGTACGCGGCCGCCCGCGCCGCCGACCGGTTCGGCGACTTCGCCGCGGTCGGGGCGGGAACCGTCGCGCTGGCGACCGTCGTCGTCGTCCTCGCCGGGCCGCTGCGCCTGACGGAGATCACCGACATGCTGGACTCCCTGCGGCGCAAGAGCGGCCGGTAGCGGGAGGCAAGGCCCCGCAACACCTTTGGGAGACTGGCCCGATGCCACGCGTACTGCTGATCGAGGACGACCCGTCCATCCGCGAGGGGGTCGGCCTCGGCCTGCGCCGCCGGGGCCACGACGTGAGTTCCGCCGAGACCGGAGAGGAAGGGCTCGCACTGATGGACGGTTTCCGCCCCGAGCTCGTCCTGCTCGACCTGATGCTGCCGGGGATCAACGGGGTGCAGGTCTGCCGCCGTATCCGCGAGACCAGTCAGGTGCCGATCATCATGCTCACCGCACGCGGCGACGACTTCGACATCGTCGTCGGCCTGGAGGCCGGCGCCGACGACTACATCGTCAAACCCGCCCGCACCGAGGTCATCGAGGCCCGCGTCAAAGCCGTACTGCGCCGGCTCAGCGACCCCGTGGGCATCCGCCCCGGCGTCGAGCACCACGGGGACCTGAGCATCGACCGCGCCGGGCTGAGCGTCGCCAAGAACGGCGAGCGCGTGCCCCTCGCCCCCAGCGAGATCAAGCTCCTGCTGCACCTGTCGGCCTCGCCCGAGCAGGTCTTCTCCCGTCAGCAACTCCTCGAATACGTCTGGGACCACAGCTACCACGCCGACGCCCGGCTCGTGGACGCCTGTGTGCGGCGGCTGCGCACCAAGGTCGAGGACCCCGACGCGAGCCCACGCTACATACAGACCGTGCGCGGCTTCGGCTATCGCTTCGGTCCCCTGTAGGCGAGGGTGAGACGCATAGCGCCGCTTGGCCTGCGCACCCGACTGATCGCGGCCTTCCTGCTGGTCGCCGCGATCAGCGCGGTGACCACGGCCGCCCTCACCTACCAGCAGGCGCGCAACGCGATCCTCAAGCAGACCCAGGACATCGCCGTCAGCACCCTGCGGGACCAGGTCGAGCAGCAGGAGTTCCGGCTTCCGCTGGACCAGACGGAGCTCCAGCGCATCGTCATCGACCTCGGCAAGCGCGGAAAACCGCACCCGTGGATCATCTTCGGCGAGTACGGCAGCGTACGGGTCTCCACCAATCCCGGCACACCGACCTCCAGCGTGATCACCGACAACCTGCGCGAGAAGGTCCGCCGCCACGACTACACCGCCTTCCAGCGGGTCGAGGACCAGCGCGGCAACCCGTGGCTCACCGTCGGCGTCCCCGCCCTCTTCGAGCACAACGGCCACACCGAATCCACCGGCGCCGTCTTCTACGCCAGCGTCCCGCTCTCCACCGAGAAGCAGACCGTCGAGGCGATGGTCGACGCCGCCAAGCAGGGCGCGGTCCCGGGACTGGCCATCGCCATCGGGCCCGCGCTGCTGGCCGCCCGCAGCGTCCTGCGGCCGGTCCGCGACATGCGCCGGGCCGCCCAGCGGCTCGGCAGCGGCCGCCTCGACACCCGGATCGAGGTCCGGGGCGCCGACGAACTCGCCGGACTCGCCCGCACCTTCAACGAGACCGCCCGCGCCCTGGAACAGTCCGTGCGCGAGCTCCAGGACGCGGAGGTCCGCGCCCGCCGTTTCGCCTCCGACGTCTCCCACGAACTGCGCACCCCCCTCGCCGGGATGCTCGCCGTCACCGAGGTCCTCGACGAGGACGCCGAACGCCTCGACGCCGACACCGCCAAGGCCCTGCGCCTGGTCAGCGCCGAGACCGGAAAACTCGCCGTACTCGTCGAGGACCTGATGGAGATCTCCCGCTTCGACGCCCGGGCCGCCGAGCTCAACCTCGACGACGTGGACATCGCCGAAGCCGTGCGCAAGACCCTGGAGCGCCGCCACTGGGTCGACGACCGCATCGTCACCGAGCTGCCGGACCAGGTGCGCGCCCGGCTCGACCCGCGCCGCTTCGACGTGATCCTCGCCAACCTCGTGGGCAACGCCCTGAGGCACGGCGGCGCCCCCGTACGCATCACCGTACGGACCGCACCGGGCGAGCACGGCGAACGGCTGCTGATCGACGTCGCCGACAGCGGCCCCGGCATCGCCCCCGAGGTTCTGCCGCACATCTTCGACCGCTTCTTCAAGGCCGACGCGGCCAGGACCCGCTCCGCCGGCAGCGGTCTCGGTCTCGCCATCACCCTGGAGAACGTCCGCCTGCACGGCGGTACCCTCCTCGCGGCCGACGGACCCGCCGGGGGAGCGGTCTTCACCCTCGACATGCCGCTGGAGGCCCGCGAATGACCACGCGCAGGACGGGGTCCCGGGAGGCCGCGGCCACGGCGGTGCTGCTGGGCTGCGCCCTCCTGATCACCGGCTGCGGGATCAAACGCACCGGGGTGATCGACAGCGGACACGCCGCCACCGTCAAGGTACCCGGAGGCAACAGCACCGTCCTCTATTTCCTGTCCAAGGAGGGCGACCGGCTCGTCCCGTCCCCGGTCGGCGGGTTCGAGGGCCACAACATCAATCCCGTGGTGCTCGTGAGCCTGCTGCTGGGCGGTCCCCGCGGCCGGGCCGGCGAGGTCGGGCTCACCACGGGGCTGCCCCGGCTGCCCGCCGGGAAGGACGACGACCTGGCGGTGAGCCCGTACTCGCATCAGGGGATGACGGTCCAGGTGCCGTTCGCCGTGGGCGCCCTGTCGCCACTGGCCCGTATGCAGCTCGTGTGCACGGTCGGCGTCTCCGCCGTGCCGGACACCCTCAGCCCGGTCACTCTGCAGGGCACCGACACCACCCTCGCCCCCGCCGACTGCGACCTGAAGCGCTGACCGGCCAGGCGTTGACCGGCCCGGCGCACCCCCGGCCTGCAGGGCCGCACCCTTGCGGCCGGGGCCGCACACCCGTCACGGTGACCCCATGGACCACGCCGCGGACGTCCCCGACGTCTTCGACCCCCGCATCTACGCCTCCGGCGTCCCGCACGAGCGCTACCGGCTGCTGCGCGAGCGACACCCCGTGGCCTGGCAGGCGGAGCCGGAGATCCGGGGCTGGCCCGCCGGCCCCGGCTTCTGGGCCGTCACCCGGCACGCCGATGTCGTACGGGTCCTGCGCGACCACCGGACGTACTCCTCCTGGCTGGGCGCCACCCAGATCCGCGACCCCGACCCGGCCGACCTGCCCTTCCTGCGCCGCACCATGCTCAACCAGGACCCGCCCGAGCACGGCCGGCTGCGGCGGCTGGTGTCCCGGGCCTTCACCCCCGCCCGCGTCGACGCCTTCGCCGGGCGGGTACGGGAACGCGCCCGCGCCCTGCTCACCGCCGCCCGCCGCAACGCCGAGGACGGCGTCACCGACCTCGTACGGGCCGTCACCGACGAGTACGCGCTGCTGAACCTCACCGACCTGCTGGGTGTCCCGGCCGCCGACCGGGGCCTGCTGCTGGAGTGGACCGTACGGATCATCGGGTACCAGGACCCCGAGGACACCCCGGCGCCGCTCCTCGGCCCGGACGGCACACCGCTCGACCCGCGCTCCCCGGCCCTGCTCGGTGAGATGTTCGCGTACGCCCGCGAACTGGCCGACCACAAGCGCGCGCACCCCGGCGACGACGTGATGACCGCCCTCGCCGAGGCCGGGCTCGACCCGGCCGAACTGGAGATGTTCTTCTTCCTGCTCACCGTCGCGGGCAACGACACCGTACGCAGCGCCGCCCCCGGTGGCCTCCTCGCCCTGGCCCGGGACCCGGACGCCTACCGCCGGCTCGCGGACGGAGACGTCCCCTTCGACCGGGCCGTCGACGAACTCCTGCGCGTCCACCCGCCGGTGCTCAGCTTCCGACGCACGGCCGCCGTCGACACCGAACTGGCCGGGCAGCGTATCCGCGCCGGGGACAAGGTGGTGGTCTTCCACGCCTCCGCCAACCACGACGAGCGCGTCTTCGCAGATCCGGGCCGCCTGGACCTCGCCCGGACGCCCAACCCGCACGTCTCCTTCGGGGACGGTCCGCACGTCTGCCTCGGCGCTCACTTCGCCCGGCTCCAGCTGCGCACCCTCTACGAGGAGTGGTGCGCGGCCATGCCCGTACCCGAACTGGCGGGCCCGCCGCGCCGGCTGGTCTCCAACTTCATCAACGGGATCACACGGCTGCCGGTGCGGGTGTCCGGGCCGGCCCGGTGACGTCCGCCACCAGCTCCGTCACATCCGGCCCGTAGGCATCGGAGTTGATGACCTTCAGCAGGAGGCAGAAGGACTCGCGGCCGTACTTGCGGGCCAGCTGCTCATGGTGCTTGGCCAGATGGCGGGCGGCTGCCTGGTTGCTGTTGGCCGTTTGTCCGGAGAGCAGGAACACCGGCCGGGAGCCGTGCCGGGTCGTCAGACGAGCCAGCAGCACGTACTCGACCATCCCCTTCTCCCAGCGGTACCTCTCCTCGCCGATGCGGATGGCACCGCGATCCGGATGGCCCGATGCGAGGCCGACGTCGACCTGCACACCCGGCAGCATGGAGGTCAGATGCGCGGTGGTGCGGGCGTTGGAGGCGGGTCCGCCGACGCAGAACTCGGCCCGTTCGCCGAAGCCCTGGCGGGCCTCGTCATGCGTGAGGATCTGGACGTTCGCCCCGCAGTCCTTGATCAGCGCGGAGATCTCCAGCAGCGCGAAGGCGTCGCTGCGGTGCACCGACGATTCCTTGCCACCCATCTGGCGGTTGACCACGAACAGACAGTCGGAGCCGGCCGACAGCCCGAAGAACGCCTGCTTGCGGCGGAGGGCGCGCCGCGAGAGATAGGTCCGGGAGAACCAGCCGAACCCGCCGCTGACGGCGGTGGCTATCACCCCGAGCACGATGTTGCGCACGTCGTCGTTCATGCGGCGGATGGTAGCGGCAGGGCGGTGCTCCTGACGCGCGGGGTTCGGTGAAGTTACGCTGCGCCGACCAGACCTGACATGCCGTCGACCGGAGGAACCGGATGCGAGCTCCCGCCGCACGTCAGTTAGCGCTCCTCGCCCTCGCCGGGGCGCTCGTCTCCACCGGGGCCGCGGCCCCGCCCACCCCGACCACCCCACCGGCCAAGGTGCCGGTCGCCGCCGGCTACGGCGGGGCCGTCGCCAGCGTCGACGCCGACGCCTCCGCCGCGGGCATCGCCGTCCTGCGCTCCGGCGGCAACGCCGTGGACGCGGCGATCGCCACCGCCGCCGCGCTCGGGGTGACCGAGCCCTACTC
>NZ_JBSGZP010000109.1:13594-14844 GCF_053611065.1 Streptomyces sp. NPDC054840 | reverse complement strand
GGTACGGACCGAAGCACTACGACGCCACCGCGGACACCGGCGCCGGGTCAAGGGCGCCGGGAAAGAGGTTGCTCCGGAGCGGGAGATCGCGACGGTGACGCAGGTCGATGCGCCGGCCGAGGCGATCGGCATCCGATGGCGGCTGAGGGAGGGGCTTCCTCGGCGCCCACGGCCCGATGCGTCCGGAGGAGCAGGCCGAGCTGCAGCGGAAGGACGTGGACCTCGATGCCATGACCATTCGCGTACGGAAGGCCGTGCCCGAGATGAACACGGGCAAGCGGGCCCCGAAGGCCCGACCAAGTAGGCGGGTAAGCGGATCGGAGAATGCCGCCAAGCAGGCTGGAGAGGAGTTGCAGGGGCAGATCGGCGGCGGCAACTCGCAGTCGACTACTGAGGATTCCGGGTTGTCGTCGGGTGGTGACGGTTGATGATCCCTGCGGTATGCCGGTGGTATGCGTTATCCGGAGGGTGGGGGCTTGACCGCTGAGCGTCAGGCGTTTCGTGAGGGGATCCGGCTTCAGGCCGGCGTGCGGTTCACGGCGGGTGAGAAGACCGCTGCGGTCGCGAAGGACTTGCGGGTGAGTGTGCGGTCGGTGGAACGATGGCGCCGTGCCTGGCGCGAGGGCGGCATGGAGGCCCTGCGTTCCGCAGGCCCGGCCAACTCCCCGACCGTTACTGATTCCCAGTTCGCCGTGCTCGAAGCGGAATTCGGCAGGGGCCGTCAGCGCACGGCTTCGACGACGAGCGTTGGACTCTGGTCCGGGTCCAGACGGTGATCCGCCGACGGCTTCGGGTGAGCCTGTCGGTGGCGACGGTGTGGCGGCTGCTGAAACGGCCCTGTTCTCCCGAAGCTACGGCGAAGTGACAAGTAGCTCTCTGTAATCAGAGTGACGCTCGGTCAGGGACAGCGAGGCGATGTCCGGGGACTTCGCCGACCTGGAGGTCGGCGAAGTCGGTGTAGGCCTGTTCGAGAGCTTCGGGGTACGCCTCGCGCTTGGCGTGCTCGGCGAGCACCCGGTAGATGCTCGCGACGGAGGGGCTGTGTCCCTTGCGCTTGCCCGGGCTTGGGGAACATCGGTACAGCGGTTGGCGCCGAGAATGATCACGGGCTCGGCCGGCAGCTTGGCGACGGAGGGGAGGAGGACCCATACGAACAGGGGCTCTTGAACAGCTCGTTGGTGTCGAATCGCCGAGCGGCGGGGGGCCCTGGTGCAGCAGCCATGCGTGCCGATGGCCGGGCGGTCCAGTGC
>NZ_JBSGZP010000109.1:0-13584 GCF_053611065.1 Streptomyces sp. NPDC054840 | reverse complement strand
GAGGAGGACCCTCTCGGCCGATTCTGCTAGTCGCCCAGGCCCCTGGCCCAGAACTCGCTCGGGCCGTGGACGGCGACGTCGGTCGCCCTGGCGATTGCGCGGTCGATTTCGGCGTCATCGCCGCTGCCGATCGCAGCCCAGAGACGGCTGAAGCCCGTGCCACTGCGGCGGTAGACGACGACCTCGGCTGCGGCGTCGTTGGGCGCACCCGCCGGACTCCTCCCGATATCACGTTGTACGGCAGCCAGGACGGTGTCGACATCCTGCTCAGCCACCAGGAGGCACAGGCCACAGACGCCTCGGCCCCCTGCTTCCCGAGTGAGGCAGGGGGGCCGAGCCGTCTCCGCCGTCAGGCGAGCGGCGGAAGCTGTTCGCCCTGGACGGCGGCCATGGACGTCGATCCCGATGCGGAGCGTGGTGCCGATGGCGGCCATGCCGGCCTGGACGACCTGGTCGTAGTTCATCGCGAAGTCCTCGCGCGGCAGTTCCACGGTGGCCCGGAACGCGGCCCGTGGGCCGCCCCACGGGTCGGGACCGGTGCCGAGGTAGGCCAGGTCACCAGGTCAACGACCCGGGCCTTGTTTGTTTCCTGACCGCCGACGCCGGCGCGGAGGCCGACGGCCCTGCGCGCACGCCACGGGTGGGTGGCGTTGCTGCCGGGCCGTCAGTCACTCACGCGGTCTCACTTCCCGTGCAAAGCCCTGCGGCGACGTCCGCGAAACACCAGCACGCCGCCGGCAGCGACCAGCAGGCCACCGAGGGCGCTGTACGTGACAGTGTTGCTCACCCCGGTGGAAGCCAGGTCGCCGGACGTGCTGCTCGGGGTCGGCTGGCCGACGGGTGCGCCGATCTCCCCCTGCGCACGGGTGCCGGTCGTGCCGGAGGCGGAGACAACCGGCGTGGGGGCGGTCGGCGTGGGGGCGGGCGTCGGCGTCTCAGCGCCAGCGGTCCCCGACGCGGGCTTCAGCTGAAGAGTCGTGATCGAGTACGGCGGCAGCGTCTGTGCGACCGCCGTGCCCCGCTCCGCCGTCGTCAGGGCGGTGTCTCCCTTGGCATACGAAACGGTCGTGACCGCCCCTGCGGCCGGGGTGAATCCGGCGTACGAGAGCGACACCTGCGCCGCGTTCTGCGGGCTCTTGTTGGTCAGCATGACGTTCAGCCCGCCGTTGCTGCTCCGCACCGCGTGCACAGTGACCGACGAGTTGCCCGAGGACGACTTGACCATGGTGTCGCCAGGCTGCGCCAGTGCGGTCAGCGAGCGGATGCCCCAGTAGGTGGGGAAGGGCGTGTCGCGCGGCGGTTCGCACTTCCCCCCGGCGCAGGTTCCAGCGGAGAGAATGCCCCCGTCCTGGTAGTCGGTCTCGCCGTTGACGGTGGTGGGTGCGTCGCCCGAGCCGTTGTGCAGGTTCCACCAGTCCACGTGGGTGGCGCCTTGCTCGAACCAGGTCATGTAGGTGTCCGGCGCAAACAGGGCTGCGGCCTGGCTGGTCAAGACGGGCGAGAAGACGGTGTCGGTCTCGGTGACCGCGATCTCCACCGAAGCGGCGCGCGAGCCCGCGTACTTGGCGATCAGCGAGCGCAGCGAGGACGTGACACCGGCGATCCGGGAGGGGGTGTTCAGCAGGTCGGCCGTGGTGGTGCCGCCCGGATACCAGTGAACGATGACGAAGTCGATCGAGCTTCCCGCGATGGAGAGCACCGTGTTGTTCCAGTCGGCGCTGTCACCGGGAGCCTTTTCCGCGTCCGGCCAGAAGCCGGGGGTGGTGAGCACCGCTCCGATCTTCACCTTCGGGTCCACGGCCTTCATCGCCTTCGAGTAGGCGACCAGGTTCTTTCCGTACTCCTTCGGGCTCTTGTCGGCGTGCGTGTCGGTTTCCCAGCCCTTGCCGTTGCCGTAGTGCCCGTTGCCGTAGACCTCGTTGCCGATCTCCCAGTACTTCACGCCGTAACCTTTGTCGACGTTGGCGTACTTGACCCAGTCGGCGGCCTCCTGGGGGGTGCCGGAACCGTAGTTCGCGGTCAGGATCGGCTCGGCGCCGACCTTCTTCGCGGTGGCCATGAAGCGGTCGAAGTCGGTGTTGGGTACGATCCAGCCGCCGTTGCCCATGGTGTGGGTCTTCCAGTGGTAGTCGTCCGCGCCGGAGCCGCCGGGAAAGCGCAGCTGCCGAACTCCCGCGGCCTTCATCAGCGATGTCACCTTGGCGTCCCCCATGCGGTCGTCGCCGACGCCCGTGTTGAGGCCGACACCGCTGCTGGGCACCGTGCCCAAGGAGGTACCGGCATCCACACTGATGCCGACGGTCGACGCGGCGCCCGCGCTGGGCGCCAGGGCGCCGACACCGGCCGAGGCGGCGAGCACCGCCACCGCCCCCGCGACAAAATGCCGGCGCATACGGCTACGGCGGGGCGTGCGCCCCCGAGGCATCGGCTGCTCGGCGGATCTCGGGTCTTCTGATGACACGTAATGCTCCGATCGGGTGTTGACACAGAGGGCGTAGCGCCGCTGACCATGGCTCGCCCTCGTCGGTACACCCCTAAGTGGCCACTCAGAGCGGAAAGGTTGCCGTCTCAATCATTTTTCGCCGAGACACGGTCGCACCGTCTCACCGGACCCGGTGACCCGGTGCCCCGTGACCCGGTGCCCCATGGCACGCCCGGGCTCCCTTTCGACCTCGACGGCGCGAACCATCACAGGCTTCCGGCCGCACACCGCCCCGCGGTGGCCGAGCGGCTGAAGCCGCACAGGAAGCACAGGAAGAGACAGACGGCGGCCGCCGCCACCGCGACGGCCCTGTTCTCGTATAGCTACCGCCAGGTGGTGTGTAGCGCTGAGTAACTACTTGGGGCTGCGGTCGCCCTGCTGAAGGGCGGCGAAGTCGGCGTGTGCTGTCTCGACGGCCTCGGGGTACGCCTGGGTCTTCTCGTGTTCGGCGAGGGCCCGGTAGATGCTGGCGACGGACGGGCTCTGTCCCTTGCGCTTGCCGGTGGGGATGATCAGGGCGGGTTGGATCTGCTCGACGGACTCGCCGAGTGCCTTGCGCCGCAGCACGGTGTGCAGCATGTCGTCGGTCATGACCGGGGGCCGGCCACCGTACTTGCCCTTGCGGGCCGCGGTATCGAGTCCCTCCAGCGTCGACTCCCGGATGTTCTCCCGCTCGGTCTCGGCCATCGCGGCGAAGAAGCCGAACAGCAGCTTGCCGGGGCCGGTGGGATCGTAGATGCCGGGCAGCGGGCCGGCGAGCATCTCCAACACCAGGCCGTGCTCGGTCAGATGGTCCGCGAGGGCGGTGAGTTCTGCCGCGTCGCGCCCCAGCCTCTTCATCTCGAACACGGTGAAAATGACCCGGCAGTGCGGGGCGTGCGCCTTGATCTCCCGGGCGGTCTTCAGCGCCTCCTCGAACTGGGGGCGGACCTTGATCCGGGTGCTGATCTTCTCGCTGAAGATTTTGTCCCTGGCGATGCCGTGCTTGGCGAGCGCGTCCAGCTGCGAGTCGAGTTCCTGGCTGAGTCGACACATGCGACGACCTCGACCGCACACTCCGCCGCGAGTTACGCAGAATCCAACTCCGGACCCACCTGATCAACGGCTGCCTCACCGCCACCGACCTGACACTCGACCCACCGACCCCACCCTGAAGCCTCAGTAACTGCCGCCCGCGCCGAAGAGTGTGAGCGCTCACATCAGTCCCGTCAACAACTCTGACAGGACGAGATCCCGATGATGCCTCAGTAACGGCCAGGTGCGGCACGGTACTTGACGACCCCTCTTGCCCCATGGTTTTGTCCCCGCCAACGCACCGAATAGTTCAACGTCAGGTTGTTAGCGCTAACAATGCGCCGGAGACCCGGTGCCCCCCACCCCCGCAGGGGTCACGTCTTGCCGCCGCCTCGGACGTGCCGTGCCCGGTCCGCACGCACCGAGAAGGACCGACCCCTGCCCAAGTCGCCCTAGGAGGGTGCAGATGAATGCTCTCGGTACAGCTCCACGAACCTCGACACGGCGAGGATGGCGGCCGCAGATGGCCGCCCTGCTCTCGATGGTCTCCGTGGTCGGCTTCCTGGCGATGGTGAACCCGTCGTCCGCCTCGGCTGCCTCGGTCGACACCGGCAAGTGGTACGTGCTGGTGAACCGCAACAGCGGCAAGGCGCTGGACGACTACAACTTCGCCACCGCCGACGGTTCGCCCGTCGTCCAGTGGACCCGCTCCAGCAACGAAGCCCAGCAGTGGCGCTTCCTGGACTCCGGCAGCGGCTACTACCGCCTGCAGAACCGTAACTCCGGCAAGGTCCTGGACGACTACAACTGGTCCTCGGCAGACGGCGCCGACGTCGTCCAGTGGAGCGACCTCAACGCGACCAACCAGCAGTTCCGCCTCGCCGACTCCGCCGGCGGCTACGTCCGCCTCCTGAACCGCCACAGCAGCAAGGCCCTCGAGGTCCAGAGCGCCTCCACCGCCGACGGCGGCAAGATCGTCCAGTACGCCGACTGGGGCGGCAGCAACCAGCAGTGGCAGCCAGTCCCCGTCGCCGACGTCGGCACCGGCACGTGCGCTCTTCCATCGACCTACCGCTGGACATCGACGGGTCCGCTGGCGGAGCCGGCGAACGGGAAGGTCGCGTTGAAGGACTTCAGCACCACCACGTACAACGGCAAGCACCTGGTCTACGGGACGACCTCCAACGGAATGTCGTGGGGCTCGACGGGGTTCAGTCCCTTCACGAACTGGTCGGACATGGCGACGGCCACACAGACCGGGATGAACGATCCCGCGGTGGCGCCCGAAGTGTTCTACTTCGCGCCCAAGAACGTCTGGGTGATGGTGTCCCAGTGGAGTCAGTGGCCGCTCTATTACCGCACGTCCAGCGACCCCACCAACCCCAACGGCTGGTCCGCCTCGCAGCCGCTGTTCACCGGCAGCCTCCCCGTCGGCCCCAGGGCCAGAAGGACGCCCCGATCGACCCGACCATGATCGCCGACGACCAGAACATGTACCTGTTCTTCGCCGCTGACAACGGCAAGATCTACCGGGCCAGCATGCCGATCGGGAACTTCCCCAGCAGCTTCGGCTCCTCGTACACGACGGTCATGAGCGACACAACGGACCTTCTGTTCGAGGCGCCGGAGGTCTACAAGGTCCAGGGCCAGAACCAGTACCTCATGATCGTTGAGGCGCAGGGTACGAACCGCTACTTCCGCTCGTTCACCGCCTCCAGCCTGAACGGTCCGTGGACCGTCCAGGCCGGCAGCGAGAGCAGCCCCTTCGCGGGCCAGGCCAACAGCGGTTCCACCTGGGCCAAGGGCGTCAGCCACGGTGACCTGGTCCGCAACAACCCCGACCAGACCAAGACCATCGATGCCTGCAACCTGCAGTTCCTCTACCAGGGCCTCCCCACCAACACGCCGGCGGGCACCGACTACCCGAGCCTGCCGTACCGGCCGGGCCTGCTCACCCTGCAGCGCTGACCCGCCTGATCCACGGTGATCGCGATGGGGTGCGGTCAGCCGACGCGTAGACGAGCTGTCTACGGCATGGGCAACTCCACCTGCTGGCCGATACTCACCGCGCCGAGGAACCCCAGCCGCGCATCGGATGGGGTTCCTCATCCTGTGTGCAGGCGGTTTCAGGGCCCCGGTTGGGGAGCCTGGACTGTCTGCCGTGACGGACATCACTTGTGCTCCTCGCCCGCGAGGCCTTCAGGCCGGTGCCCGGTTTGAGGCCGGTGAGAGGACTGTGGTGATCGCCCGTGACCTTCGGGTCAGCGAGCGGTCGAGCGTTGGCGGCGGGCCTGGCGGGCCTGGCGGGCCTGGCGGCAAGGACGCGCTGCGCTCATCGGGTCCAGCGAGTGTCCCGAAGCTGTCGGACGACCAGCCTGTGCACTCCGCGACCAGCAGGCCCAGAGGCGCTGATCCCACGCTGCCGTCGAAGCAGAGGGCTCCCGGAACACGACACTCCGGCAGCGTGATGGTGCATCAGGGAAGTCAGCAAACGGTCAGCATGAGTCCTGAAAGACCCAGGGAAAGCTGACCGGACTCGAGAACGGTTGTAGGCTGCCGGGGACCGCCCTTGACCTGCGTGAAGCGGGCAGGGAGCAGACATGTCGGGAGTTATTTCATGTTTCGTACCATGTTCAAGTCCAAGATCCACCGAGCTACCGTCACCCAGGCCGACCTGCACTACGTCGGTTCCGTGACCGTCGACGCCGATCTGCTGGACGCGGCCGATCTGCTGCCCGGGGAGCTCGTCCACATCGTGGACATCACCAACGGGGCGCGGCTCGAGACCTACGTCATCGAGGGGGAGCGCGGGTCCGGGGTCATCGGGATCAACGGCGCCGCCGCTCATCTGGTGCACCCCGGGGACCTGGTCATCCTCATCAGCTACGCGCAGGTCGAGGATGCCGAGGCCCGGGTGCTGAAGCCCCGCGTGGTGCACGTGGACGGCGACAACCGGATCGTGGAGCTGGATTCGGACCCGTCCGCCCCGGTGCCGGGTACGGACCAGCGGCGCAGCCCGCACGCCGTGGCTGTCTGAGGGGAGTCGGGGATCATGCCGATCGAGTTCCAGGACGACCGCGAGGCCGGAAGGCTGCTCGCCGTCGAGGACGAGGCGGTGGTCGGCCACATCGCGTACTTCGTGCTCGCCGACGCGCCCCACGCCCTGGTCGCGGTACACACCATCGTGGAGCAGGGGCACGAGGGCCGAGGCATCGCGGGCGGGCTGGTGAAGACCTTCTACGGGATCGCCGCCGCCGAGGGCGTGCCCGTGGTGCCGCTCTGCCCCTACGCGGCGAGCTGGGCCGCCAAACATCCCGACGAGGCGCCCGAGCCGGCCGCTGAGGTCGTACTGGCGGCCAAGGCGGAGCTCGCCGCGGCCCCCGACCTCAGGTGACCGATCTGCTCCTGCTGCACACCTCAGCCGTGCACGTCCCGGTCTTCGACGCCCTGCGCGACCGGAACCATCCAGCGGCCGTGCTCCGGCACCGGGTGGTTCCGGAGCTGCTGGACCGGGCCCGCGCCGAAGGGCCGGAGTCGGTGGCCCCGGCCCTTCGGGGGCTGCTCGCGGAAGAAGCCGGGCTGCCGGTGCTGGTCACCTGCTCGACCATCGGGGCGACCGCGGAGTCCCTGGCTCCGGCGCTGGGCGCCGCGGTGCTCCGCGTGGACCGGCCGATGGCGGCCGCCGCCGTACGGCTGGGGGAGCGGATCGCCGTACTGGCCGCCCTGGAGTCGACCCTCGCCCCGACCGGGGAGCTACTGGCCGAGGAGGCCGGTGAGCGGCCCGTGTCGATCCGTACGCACCTGGTCGCCGGGGCGTGGGACCGGTTCGAGGCCGGGGACACCGCCGGCTACCTCTCCCGGGTCGCCGAGACGGCGGACTCCGTCACCGGTGCCGACGTCATCGTTCTGGCGCAGGCCTCCATGGCCGGGGCCGCGGACCTGGCCACGAGCCCGACCCCGATGCTCTCCAGCCCGGCTCCGGGCCTGGCCGCCGCCCTGGCCCTGGGCCTCGTGATGCGTCCGGCCCCGTAGAGGGTGTCTGGCAGGCATACCGGCCGCAATAGCGGGAAGGTGGCCCATATGGTGCGAAAGCGAAACGCAGAAGAGACGCAGCCGCCGCCCGCCCCCGGGCCCAGCCCGTTCCCCGACCCCGAGCCCATTCCGCGGCCCGTGCCGCCCGTGCCCGGCCCCGTGCCCGAGCCGGACCCGGTCCCCGCGCCGCCGGGGCCCGCGCCGATCCCGCAACCCGGGCCCCTGAGCTGATGCACCGCATCTGACGCCGTGCGCCGACCGCCGGGGATGACGCGGCAGCCCTTCGCGGTCGGGTCTACGACGTGCGGATCTCGGACCGGTCGCCGCTCCAGAGGGTGTGGAACGAGCCCTCGCGGTCCGTCCGCCGGTAGGTGTGCGCCCCGAAGAAGTCCCGCTGCCCCTGGGTGAGGGCCGCGGGCAGCCGCTCCGTGCGCAGGGCATCGTAGTAGGCCAGGGAGGCCGCGAAAGCCGGCACAGGGATGCCCTGGCGCACCGCCGCCACCACGACGGACCGCCACCCGTCCTGGGCGGCCGCGATCTCCTCGGCGAAGTGCGCGTCCGCCAGCAGGCTCGGCAGCTCCGGCCGGCTGTCGTACGCCGCGCGGATCCGGTCCAGGAACGCGGCCCGGATGATGCAGCCGCCGCGCCACAGCGAGGCAACGGCGCCCAGGTCCACGTTCCAGCCGTACTCCTCGCCGCCGGCCCGGATCTGGTGGAAACCCTGGGTGTACGAGACGATCTTCGACGCGTACAGCGCCTGCTCCACCTGCGCGGCGAAAGCCTCCGCCGCCTCCGGCGCGAGCGCGGCGGCCGCCGGGCCCGCGAGCCCGCGGGCGGCGGTGCGCAGGTCCGTGTGGCCGGAGACCGCGCGGGCGAAGACCGCCTCCGCGATTCCCGATACCGGTACCCCGAGGTCGAGGGCGATCTGCACGGTCCAGCGACCGGTGCCCTTCTGCTCGGCGGCGTCGGCCACGACGTCGACGTATGGGCGCCCGGTCGCGGCGTCCGTGTGCGCGAGCACCTCCGCCGTGATCTCGATCAGGTACGAGTCCAGGCGCCCCCGGTTCCACGCCCGGAGCGTCTCCGCGATCTTCGCAGGGGAGTAGCCCGCGACCTCCCGCAGCAGGTGGTAGGCCTCGGCGATGAGCTGCATGTCGGCGTACTCGATGCCGTTGTGCACCATCTTGACGAAGTGTCCGGCGCCGTCGGGCCCCACGTGCGAGGTGCAGGGCGTGCCGTCGGCGGCCTTCGCGGAGATCCTTTCCAGCAGCGGCCCCAGGGAGGCGTACGACTCCGTCGAGCCGCCCGGCATGATGCTCGGGCCGAGCAGCGCGCCCTCCTCACCGCCGGAGATGCCCACACCCACGAAGTGGAGTCCCTGCTCCCGCAGTTCCCGCTCGCGGCGCCGGGTGTCCTCGAAGTGCGCGTTGCCGCCGTCGATGATCACGTCGCCCTCCTCCAGGAGCGGGGCGAACTCCCGGATCACGGCATCGGTCGGCTCCCCGGCCTTCACCATGACGACGATGCGCCGGGGGCGCTCCAGCGCGTCGACGAACTCCTTCGCCGACCCGGCCGCCACGAAGGCGCCTTCGTGCCCGAACTCCTCGACCAGCGCGGTGGTCCTGGCCGCCGTCCGGTTGTGGACGGCCACGGTGAATCCGTTGCGGGCGAAGTTCCGGGCGAGGTTGCTGCCCATGACCGCGAGTCCGGTGACGCCGATCTGGGCTGTGCTGGTGCTCATCGGTGCGCTCCTGATTGCGTCGGTGTGCCTTCGGTGGGCGGGGAGCACCGAAGCTACCCCCACGCGGACGCCGGTGGATCTTTTACTCATCGAGATACAGTCAAGTTCCCGCCGCACGCGCCCCGTTGCGCCTCTTGTCACGCTCTGATCGCGACGTTAGGTTGTGCGGTTCCTGATGTCTTCGAGGGGGGCTCCCATGGGCGTACGGGGCCGGCACCGCCGGTATCAGCCGAGCAGCATCAACCGCGCCTCACTGGCCGTCACCGCCGGCGGTGCCGGGATCGCGCTCCCGCTCATCGGGGCCGGAGTCGCCCACGCGGCCTCCGTGGACACCTGGAACAAGGTCGCGTCCTGCGAGTCGACGAACAACTGGCGCATCAACACCGGCAACGGCTACTACGGCGGCCTCCAGTTCAGTCAGAGCACCTGGCGGGCCTTCGGGGGTACCGGCTACGCCCCGCGGGCCGACCTGGCCACCAAGGACCAGCAGATAGCGGTCGCGGAGAAGGTGCTGAAGGGCCAGGGGCCCGGCGCCTGGCCCCACTGCGGGAAGCAGGCCGGACTCACGCGCAGCGGGCCGGCGCCCGCCGTCGCCCCGCAGCCGCAGGGACAGGCCCCCGTGGCGCCCGTGGCACGGACCGCCCCCGAGCAGGGCGGCGCACCACGTCCGACGGGAACCTCCGTCCTGCCGAACCCGTACGTCGTCGCACCCGGTGACTCGCTCTCCGCGATCGCCACCGACCAGCACGTCGAAGGCGGCTGGCAGGAGCTGTACGAGACGAACCGGACCACCATCGGCGGCAACCCGAACCTGATCTTCCCGGGCCAGCGGCTCACCTTGCGGGTCACCACGGCGCCGGCCTTGCCGCCGCCGCCGAGGCAGGACCCAGAGAAGCCGCCGCGGACCGCCGACCCGGTGACACCCGGGGAGCCGGCCGCCGAGAAGCCGGCCGAGAAGCCCGCCCCCGAGCCGATCGGGAAACCTGTCGAAAAGCCTGCCGAGAAGCCCGCCGAGAAGCCTGCGCCGAAACCCGCCTCAGCTCAGCAGCAGCCGGTTGCGGGAGGATTCTCCGCCCCCGTCGACGCGGCCCTGGGCACCGCGTACCGCGTCTCGGGATCCTCCTGGTCCAGCGGCTACCACACGGGCGTCGACTTCCCGGTGGCGACCGGCACCACCGTCAAGTCGGTGGGACCGGGCCAGGTCGTCTCCGCCGGCTGGGCCGGGGCCTACGGATACCAAGTGGTCATCCGGCACACCGACGGCCGGTACTCCCAGTACGCCCACCTCTCCGCCCTCGGCGTCAAGGCCGGTCAGCAGGTCTCCGGAGGGCAGCGCATCGGCCGCTCCGGCTCGACCGGCAACACCACGGGACCGCACCTGCACTTCGAGATGCGCACGGGAGCCGGATACGGCTCCGACATCGACCCGCTCAAGTACCTCCGAGGTCACGGGGTCCGCATCTGACCCGCGCACGTGCGAGGGCACGACGGTGAGCAGGATCAGGCCGGCCGCCGCGAGCGTCGCGCTGGCCACCGCCGCCGCCGCGCCCGCCGCCCCGTACCGGAAGCCCTCGTCGAACAGCGCGATGCCGACCGTCGCCGCCACCACCGGATTGATCACCGTCACCGTGGCCAGCGGCGCGGTCAGCCCGGCGCCCCGGTAGGCCGCCTGCGACAGCAGCAGCCCGACGGCCGCCAGTACCGCGATCACCGCGAGGTCGGGCCACAGGCCCGTCAGCGCGCCCGGCCCGAAGTCCTCGGCCACCACCTTGGTGAACACCGAAGCCATGCCGAAGGCCGTACCGGCGGCCGCGGCCAGCAGCACACTGTGCAGCACCGCCCGGTGCATCCGGTGCGCCATCAGGAACAGCGCCAGCACCAGCGCCCCGGTGACGATCAGCAGCAGGTGCCGCTCGTCCTGCGCCGGCGGCTGTCCCGCCCGCCCGTCCCCGCCGGTCAGGACCAGCAGCCCGGCCAGGCCGACCGTGGCCAGCACCGCCCCACGCCACGCGGCCGCGCCCGCCCGGCGCCGTACGAACACGGCGGCCATCGGCAGGGCGAAGACGATGGTCAGCGCGCCCAGCGGCTGGACCAGGCTCAGCGGCCCGTACGCGAGCGCCACCACGTGCAGCAGCGCACCGAGGCCGTTCAGCCCCACCGCCACCCACCAGGCACCCCGGCGCACCGGGGCGTACGGGCGGTTGGGCGTGGTCGCCGCGACCCGTTCCTGGACGATCGCGCCACCCGCGTACGCCAGGGCGGACACGAGGCAGAGCAGGACCGACAGCGCCAGTGCACTCATAAGGTCCACAATGCCCGACCCACCTGCGCTATTCCTCCGCCCACAGGTGGTGATCGGTCATACTCCCGACGTAGTACGGGAGTACGCAGCGTGTCTTCCCCTCAGCGGAAAGCGACCCCTGCAGTGCCCCGGCGTCACCGATCCGCCGCGTACCGTGACGCTCCCCTCGCGATGTGTGAGGCGGCGGGAGCGGGTTTGGCTCCGGGCGTGTGGCATCCGTACAGTTGCCGTTTTGAGGACTTCCGCAGCAGGCGGATGCGGACGAGTGATCAAGGAACGGCAGCGGCGATGACGGTGACCGAAGACAGCCAGGACTACGGCCACGAGTACGGGCACGCCTTCGGGCCCGGTATCGACCCCGACCGGCTGGCCCTCTGCCTCAGCGTGCTCGACGAGCTGGACAAGCTCGACGTCGACCACCCCGACGCGATCACCGTACGCCGCGCCACCGCCGGCCTCTACCGCACGGTCAAGCAGCGCCGCCGCCAGGAGCGCCGCGCCGCCAAGACCGCCAACGACAAGGCTGTCACCGAGGCCACCGCCACCGGCTCCGCCGAGCGCATCGACGACGAGACCGAGGGCATCCTGCCCTCCTCGGTCACGGAGGCCGGCCGGATCGCCGGGATACTCCAGCGCCCGCGCTCCTGCTACATCTGCAAGACGCGGTACGTCGAGGTCGACTACTTCTACCACCAGCTCTGCCCGCCCTGCGCCGTCGAGAACCGGACCAGGCGGGAGGCCCGCGCCGACCTGACCGGCAAGCGCGCGCTGCTCACCGGCGGCCGGGCCAAGATCGGCATGTACATCGCTCTGCGGCTGCTGCGCGACGGCGCCCACACCACGGTCACCACGCGCTTCCCCAAGGACGCCATCCGCCGCTTCAAGGCGATGGAGGACTCCGCGGACTGGATGCACCGCCTGGAGGTCGTCGGCATCGACCTGCGCGACCCGGCCCAGTCCGTGGCCCTCGCCGAGCAGGTGGCCGGGGCCGGCCCGCTCGACATCCTGATCAACAACGCGACGCAGACCGTACGGCGCCTGCCCAGTGCCTACGCGGCCCTGGTCGAGGGGGAGTCCGCCCCGCTGCCCGCCGGTGAGCTCCCCGCCCACCACGTCATCGGCGCCTTCAACTCCGGCGCGGTCGACGGCCTGGCGGCGCTGCCCGTCGGAGTGAGCGGGCTGGAGGCGCAGAAGGTCGCCGATCTGGCCCTCGTCGCGGGCAACGCCAGCCTTGAGCGGCACCTCGCCGGCACCGCCATCGACGCGGGGGGTCTGCTGCCCGACGTCGTCGAGAGCAACACCTGGGTGCAGACCATCGACCAGATCTCCCCGGTGGAGCTGCTCGAGACCCAGCTGTGCAACTACACGTCGCCGTTCATCCTGATCAGCGCGCTTCGGCCGGCCATGGCGGAGGCCGCCCGGAAGGCGGCCAACGGCCGGGCGTACGTCGTCAACGTCTCCGCGATGGAGGGCGTCTTCAGTCGTGGCTACAAGGGCGCGGGGCACCCGAACACCAATGCCGCCAAGGCCGCGATGAACATGGTGACGCGGACCAGCGGCCAGGAGATGTTCCAGACCGACCGCATCCTGATGACCTCGGTCGACACCGGCTGGATCACCGACGAGCGTCCGCACTTCGACAAGCTCCGCCTTGCCGAGGAGGGCTTCCACGCCCCGCTCGACCTGGTCGACGGCGCGGCCCGGGTCTACGACCCGATCGTCCGAGGCGAGGCCGGCGAGGACCTGTTCGGCGTCTTCCTCAAGGACTACGCCCCGGCGAACTGGTAAGCCCCCAGGTCGTGTCCGCGAGGTCGCCTGGCCCGCGACGCCTGGCCCCCGCCTCGCCGCGTTGTCGGACCGCGCACGTACGTCCGGTACGAGCCGCGGCCCTCCGCCTTGCGATGCTTCCCCTCGGCCCTACGGGCCTGGGGAGGCCCCATGGCACCGGAGGCCGCAACCCGGCAAACCTTCCCGGCCACAACACCAGGACCCTGCTCGACCCCCTCGGCGAAC
>NZ_JBSGZP010000108.1:0-14867 GCF_053611065.1 Streptomyces sp. NPDC054840 | reverse complement strand
CCCCTGTGGCACCCTGCCGACGGGGAGCCGGAGCGTCGTGACCGCGCCGCCGTCGGGGGCGTTGGCGAAGCCCACCACGATCTCCAGCACGGTCGCCTGCCCCATCACGATCGTGAGCCCCAGGCCGTGACCGCGCCCGCGGCCCGGGTCCCCGGTACGGAACCGCTGCGGGCCCCGCTCGATCAGCGCGGGCGGGTAGCCGGGCCCGTGGTCGCGGACCACCACCACCGGGCCGTCCACGGTCACCTCCACCGGCGGCCTGCCGTGTTTGCCGGCGTTGACCAGCAGGTTGGCCAGGATCCGGTCGAGGCGCCGCCGGTCGGTGACCACCACCGTGTCCTGAACCACCCGTACGGAAGCGGCAGGCCCGGCATCCGGGCCCACCCCGGTCCCCCCGGCGGCCGCGGCGACCGCCCGCTCCACCGCCCGGCCGAGCTCCACCCGGGCGAGGTCGGCCCGTTCGACGCCCGACTCCAGCCGGGAGATCTCCAGCAGATCCTCGGTCAGCAGGTGCAGGGCCCTCAACCGGTCGTTGATCATCTCTTTGGGCCGGCCCTCGGGCAGCAGCGCCGCCGCGGCCAGCGAACCGGTGAGCGGGGTCCGCAGCTCGTGCGCGACATCCGCCGTGAAGCGCTTCTCCGCCTCCAGCCGGCCCTGGAGCGAGCTCGCCATCGAGTCCAGCGCGTGCGCCACGTCCCGTACCTCGTCGCGGGAACCGCCCGGCCCCGGACCGTCCCCGTCGCGCGGGAAGTTCACCCGGGCGTCCAGGTCTCCGGCGGTGATCCGGCGGGCCACGGCGGCCGTGGTCGCGAGCCGCCGGCTGATCCGGTCGGCGAGGAACAGGCCGGCCAGCGCCACCAGCCCGGCCGCGAGGATCGCGGAGGCGAGGATGGCGGTGTCGACGTCCCGCAGCCGGTCGCGGGTGCTCCCGAAGGGCAGCCAGACGGCGAGGGCCTTGTCGTCCGCGGGTCCGGCCGCCCACATGACGGGCTTTCCGCCCTGTATGCCGACGATGCTGCCGGTCTGTCCGCTCGCGACGAGCTCGCGCAGTCGCCGGGGGAGGTCGGGCGGGTCGAACACGGCGTTCACATCGCCGTGCGCGGTGCCGTACTCGTAGTGCCCCAGAGCGTGGTCCAGCTCGGTGGCGGCGGCCTTGCGCACCTCCCCGACCATCTGCCGGGCGACCACGTTGTGCACCAGGATTCCCAGCGCGGCGGCGACCATGCAGCACACCATGGTGGTCGTCAGCGCGATCTTCCAGCGCAGGCTGCTCAGCGCGCGCATCGAGCCCCGTCCCCGCCGGCCGCGTTCTGCGTGAGCTCCGGGCAGTCGTCGAGGGTGAGCTGGGACAGGTTCATGATCCCGGCCTTCGGATCCCAGACGTAGTCGGAGACGGCCACGTGGGCGGGGTTCGTCGTGGGCTCGCGGACCGCCAAGTGCTCGGCGGCCACCTCGACGCCCTCCAGCACCCCGCGCCGGGACAGGATCCGGGCGATGGTCCCGTCGTCCTGGACGGTGTAGACGCGCAGCTCGCTGACCCGGCCGTCGACGTCCAGGGCGGTGATGAGCTCCTCCCGGCCGTTGCCCGTCAGGTCGTGCAGGACCGCGGGGCGCACCGGGCAGTCGGGCCCGCCGTCCACAGCCTGTGTGCAGAGCGCGAGCCGCTGGACGGCGCGCGGGTCGACGAGCCTGCCGGTCCCGCCGTCCTGCTCGGCGGCGGAGGTGATGTCGGCTCGTACGACGGACAGCGCGTCCACCCCGCGCATGCTCAGGTCCGCCACCTCGGGGAGGCCGGGGACCACGGCGGCCGTGCCCGGCTTCTGGTCGGGGGCCGGCGGGTCGGGGCGGATGTCCTTCCACAGGCTCTTCGGGGCGTGCACCGTGCCGAGGTCGCCCTCGCTCTGCAGTCCCTCCACATCGGCGCACCCCGCCAGGAGTCCGGCGAGGACCATCACGGCAGGGACGCGGCGCATGCTCCGATGCTGCCCCGTCCGCACCCGCCCGGCCCGGGAGGCGACCCATTCGGGGGACGCCGGTCCCGGGCGGGGCCGCGACGGTCAGGATTCCGGCCGGGCGATGGCCAGGGCCGCCGCGATCTCCTGGTGGACGGGGGCCAGCACGCTCGTCCCCGCGCCCTCCGGCTCGGCGTCGACCCGTACCGGGACGGTGCTGCTGCGCACCCGGTGAGCCAGATCGTGGAGCCGGCGCGCGATCGACTCGACCTCGTCGGCGGGGGGCGGGGGCGCGCCGTGGTTGACCCGGACCCGCGCGGCGGTGGTCGCGTCCACGATCCGTTCGACGGCGACCACCAGCGGCCACCAGGCGGCCGCCCGCGGCCCGGTCGGCGGCGGCTCGGTCAGGGCCCGCTGGAACTCGCTGCGTACGCCCGACAGGTCCCGGTAGATGCGCCGCCGGGCCTGGAGCCGGGCGGTCCGGGCCGCGGCCGACGCGGCTTCGTCGCCGGCCGGGGCGAAGGCCCGTTCCACGTAGCGGGCGGCGTCGTCCACGGTGTCGGCGAGCCGGTCCCCGATCCGGGTGTGCCAGCTCTCGGGCCACAGCAAATACCCGAAGACGAGAGTGATGGCGCAGCCGATCAGGCTGTCCACCAGCCGGGGCCGGATCAGGTCGAAGCCCTGGTGGTTGAGCAGGTCCGAGAGGAGCAGGATCACCGGGGTGATCGCGGCGGTCTGGAAGGCGTACCCCTTGGCGGAGAAGGCCGGGATCAGCCCGGCGAGCACCACCATCACCGGGACGTCCCACCAGCCGCGCGGTACCTCGGAGAGCACGGCGGCCGCGATGACCAGCCCGCCCGCGGTGCCGAGCGCGCGCAGTACGGCCCGGGAGAACACCGAGCCGAAGTCGGGCTTGAGGACGAAGGTGACGGTCAGCGCGACCCAGTAGGAGCGTTCGACCTCGATCACCGATACGAGGGACTGCGCGATGCCGATGCACAGCGCGAGCCGCAGCCCGTACCGCCACGAGGCCCGGGACAGCACCATGTCGCGGACCGCGCGCCGGGCCCGCACCCGCAGTGCGGCGGGCCGGCCGAGGCGATCGTCCACATTGTTCAGGTCGGGTTCGGCGATGTGCACGATCTTCGCCGCGTGGCGCAGGGCCGTGTCGACGGCCCGTTCGGCCGGGGTGTGCGCGGCGGGCAGCTCCAGTACGGGGGCTGCGGTGCGGCCCTCCTCGACGGTGTCGGCCAGTTCCCGCACGGCCGCCGGGATCTCGGGGGGCAGCGGCTTGCCGCGCAGGTGTGCGGCGGGCGCGGCCTCCACCAGCGGGATCACCACGTTGAGCTGGGCCAGCAGCCGCACCAGGGCCGGGCTGCGCCCGTGCACCCGGGCCCGGCGTCCGAGCACGAGGTCGTAGGCGTGGTTGATGGCCTGGGTGACCTGCTGTCGGCGTTCGTCGTACAGGGCGCCGGGCCCGCCGGCGGCCTCCAGGGCGTCGGCCAGGGCCCGGTAGGTGTCGGCCACTGCGGTGCGCTCCGGCTGCCGGCGGCGCAGCGGCCAGCCCAGCAGGGTGAGCGCGAGGACGAACAGCCCGCCCGCGGTCAGCAGCAGCGGGGCGGTCCACCAGGGCTCGGGCAGCGGCAGCCCGGCGCCGATCACGGCGTTGAGCAGGAGCAGCAGTCCGGACACCGAGGCGACCGTGCCGATGGAGGAGATCATCCCGGAGACGAGGGCGATGAAAGTGAGCGCTCCGACGGCCAGCCAGCCGTGCCCGTAGACCAGCGTGCCGAGCGCTACTCCGACGGCGCCGACGAGCTGGGGGACGGCGATGTTCAGGACGCGCATGCGGTAGGCGTCGGCGGTGTCGCCGAGGACTCCGGCGAGGGCGCCCATGGAGGCGAGGGCCCCGTATTCGGGCTCGTCGAGGGCGAAACCGACGGCGAGCGGGACGGACATCGCGACCGAGGCCCGGGCCACGGCGGCCCACGGGATCGGTGCGGCACTGGGCTTCAGTCCGCCCAGCAGCCAGGAGGGCGGAGCCAGCGGAAGGTGCCGGGCTCTCCGCGACGATATGTGTTCGGTGCGTTCGGTGCTCATTCCCGCTTCCGTGCCCGCCGCTCGCGATTCGGTTCTTCTGGGATCTTCTGCATGGTTCTGTGTGTGTTGGTACCTTCCGAGCTTATGGGGTGCGGCGTAGTCGGCCCGTCACCCATGCGGCAAGTGCGGTGGCGAGCCCGATCGCCAGCACCGCCCAGGCGGTGGTGCGCAGATACGCGGTGAGGGCGTCGTACACCGCCCCGGCGGCGGGCCGGTCGATGTCGGCGGGCAGATCGTCCAGGGTGAGCCGGCGGCAGACGTCCACCGCGAGCCACAGCAGTCCGGCCCCGGCCGCCAGTCCCGCTCCGGTGGCCATGACGGCGCGCCGCCGGTGGACGGCGACGGCGATGGCCGCCGCGGCCAGGAGCAGGGTCAGCACGGGGAGCCAGACGCCGGCGACCTGGAGCATGTGGAAGCCCTTCCGGAGAGCGGCGAGGTTGTCGTACTCCATGACCTTCACGGTCAGGTGGGTCACCGGGATGCGGTCGGCGAAGGGCACCTCGTCGGCGACGAGATCGCCCCTGACCTGGGCGATGACGGGCGCGAGATCGATGGTGAGGGCGTCGCCGCGGCCGGTGGTGAGGGCGTCGAGGAACGCGGCGTGGGCGGCGCGGTTGGCCGCGTCCCAGGCGGTCCGGTAGGCGGAGGTGCCGGCGAAGGAGTGCAGGGCCTCGCCGAGCAGGGTGTCCACGCCGATCTGGAAGGGCCCCGCGTCGATCTGCCCGGCCAGGGCGCGTGTGACCTGGGTGACGACGACCTCCTGCACCTTGGGGTTCTCGGCAAGGGGGGACATGGCGGCGGTGTACCGGTCGGCGTTGCCCAGCTCGCGGTCGGCCCAGTACGCGACGGCGCTCGCGGGCACCAGAAGGGCCACGAGCACGATGAGTACCGTCGACAGGATGGTGCGCACGTCACCAGGGAATGCGGGCGCGGGGCCGGGCGCGAGCGGTGTTGCTGCGGGCGGGTGGTGGGCCGTCGGCCGGCGTGGAATCCTTGGCCCCGATAACGGCCGTCGGCCTCGGTCCCTCCGACGTGGTCCGCATCGGCACCTACATCGTCGGCCACGACCAGCGGAAGCTGGAGATCCTGCTGAAGCGGCTGCACGCCACCTGGGGACCGAACTGCCCGCCCAGACCCTGATCGGCGTTGCCGCGCTCGCCCTGCCCGACATGCTCTTCGAGATCGACGCGGTGGCCGTGCGCACGCCCTGACCACTGATCCACTTGCCCGCCGGGGGCGGCGGGTGTGCCCTGGATGATGGGAGAGAGGAGCCCGTCATGGCACATGCGGCACCCACCGCCCTCGGGCGGCACCGGCAGACGGCGGACATGACGCACCTCAGCAGAGGCGCGTACGTGCGGCCACTGCTCCTCGGACTCGTCTACGGCGTCTGGGCCGCGTTCATGAAGCGCCAGATGGGCCCGGTGGACGCGGGCAACGTCTTCTACGGAATCCTGTGCGGCGTGCTCTTCGCCGGGATCATGTTCGCCCTGGCCCGGATCGGACCCCGCCTGAAGCGGGAGGTCCACGCCGCCGCCTACGGGGCCTTCGGCGGTATCGCAGTGGGCTACCTGCACAGCCTCACCGACCAGTCGATCCTCAAGTCCACCGTCGTCGGACTCGCCGTCGCCGCGGGCGTCGGAGCCATCGCGTTCTACCGCTACTACACCCACGAGGACTGAGCCGGTCGCACGGCCGGGACGGACAGGAGCGCCGGTACCCCCGGCGCTCCCGGCGCGTCCGCGGGGTCCCTACGCGGCCGAATCCGCGGGGGCGGTCCGCTGCGGTTCGCTCTCGGCCTCGACGGACTTGGCCGGGGCTGTGGCCGCGGCCGCGGCTGTGGCCGTGGTCTTCGGTGACGTGGCCGGCTCGGTCGGCCGGACCGGCGGGGAGAACCGGGTGACCTCGGCGCGGAGCATGGCGTTCAGTGCGGCGTACGGGTCGATGGGCATGGCGGAACCTCACGGGTGCTCAGGGGGTGTGGGGGCTGCGTTCGGACCTCGGTCCGCTCAGCAGCGCAGCACCACACCCAGCACCGTCCGCCGGGACAAGGCCGGTTCGGCCGCCTCCGCGGCCGGCCCGGACGCGGCGGCGGCCGGGTGTTCCACGTGAAACACCGCGGGCGGTGCCCGCCGTACGCGGGGCAGCCCGCGCGTGATCGTCCGTACGGCCGCCCGGGCCTCGGGATCGGGGGCCGGATCGGACTGGCCCTCCCCGGGCTCGGGGGATTCGACGGGGGCGCCCGGCACGGCGGGCGCGGCGGAGGCGGGGCGGAACTCGGCGGCCTCGGCGCCGGCCGGACCGGCGCCGAAGACGCACAGCAGCACGACACAGACCACGACCAGAGCCCTGGCCGGTGCCGAACGCGCCTGGTGTCTCCCGCTCATGCGAGGGGTGTGCCCCGCCACGCCGGGCGACTCCCGGGCGGACACCGAGAAGCCCCCGACCGGGGGACGAAGACACCCCCCACGGCTGACAGACCCGTGGTCCGGCGGGCAGGGCACCGGGACCCGGTGGGCTCAGCGGGTGCGGCGCTGCCCGGTCAGCCTGGCCAGGACGGCGGTCTCGCCGCCGACCAGCCGCAGTTGGGCACGGTCGGGCGGGCCCTCGTGGCCGGAGGTCCTGCCGGGTGAGATCCGTACCACGGTGAACACGGCCGTGCGGCTGTCCGCGCGGGGGATCTCGATGGTCCGGCCCCGCCTCAACTCGCCGAGGCGAAGCCCTTCCACGGTCACCACCGCGGTCCCGGCCGCACCGGGCGCCGGTCCCCCGGTGTCCCAGGCGACCTCCTCCCGGTCGCCGGTCAGCGGTACGTCCACGCCCAGGCTCGGGATCAGCAACCGCAGCGGCCGCGCGGCCCGCAGAGGGCCGGTGACCACCCGCAGCGGCCCGGGGGCGGTCCTCGGCGACCGGGCCCCCGTGCCGGGGGTGTGCTCGCCGGACTGCTCCAGCTCCCGCACCAGACGGCGGTGGCCGGACAGCCCCAACGCCCGCGACGGCAGCGCGTCATCGGTGGTCACGTCCGCAGGCCGGGCACCCTCGGTCCGTTGCAACACCGCGATCCCGGTGGACAAGAGAACCACGGTCAGCGCAGCGACGGCCCACTTGGCGCGGGGCATGGGATTCCCTCCTGTCCGGCGCGGGCGGCCGGGTCATGTGAGCAGTGGACACCTCCTCTGCCCATCGGCACCCCGTGCAACACGGTGGACTGACATCACGTCACGGGCGTGTCGTCGCCCGATCGCGGGGTTTTCGCAGTTCACCACAGGTCTACCCGCCGGATGCCCGGGGGTGGTGCCCATGCGCCCGAACGGGTGAAGGTGCGGACCTCCCCGGCCGTCTCGTCCGGACGGGAGGAGGCGTCCTAACCGCACATGACGACGGCGGCCGTGCCCGCCCCCATCAGCGCGCCGGCCAGGTGCATGGCCGGGTGGCCGTAGTCGCCGTACCAGAGGTGGCGGGCCAGGCCGCCCAGTGCGGCCAGCGCGGCGATGATCCCGATCTGGCCGAAGAGCGTGACGGCGCAGCAGGGGGCCAGGAGCAGCAGGAACGAGTTGAGCCAGAACGGGGCTGCGCCCGTCCAGCCCCGCCATTCCCTGATCGCCGTCGCCATGTACTACCGGCCCCCCTCGTACTCAACTGGTCGGCTGCACAGCCTCCTTCGGGTGCGGAGTCGGGCACAAGGGCCCGGTCGGCTAGAAAACCGGAAGCCAGGCCGAAAGTCGTCCACAGTGCCGTCCGGATCACCGGGGACGCGAGGCGCAACTTCCGGTGCCCGTTGTCGAGCCTCGGCGCGAGGCCGCCGTCCGTGGAGCAGCGCGCCCGCTGCCGGCGCACGCTCAGGGCGATTATCCGGAGGCAGAGGGCGGTCCGCGGCCGCCGGCAGGGGAATCAGTGGCAGGGGAAACCGAGCAGGTGGCGCCCGTCGTGCAGCCACTCGTGGATGGTCTCCCCTTCGAAGACCGAGGTGGCGCCCTGCTCGGCGCCGACGAAGTACAGCAGGACGAGCATGAGGATGCCGGCGAACACCGCCCAGGGGGCCAGCGCGGAGAGCGAAAGGGGGGCGATGACGGGTGAGTTCGTAGTGGGCACGGCGGAGTGGGCCATGGCAGAACCTCCAGAGGGAACACGCGTCCCGGTCAGTGGTGCTCGCTACGACGGTGGCGGGTCTGACTTCCCTCCCCCTCAAGGAGGTTTCACAGTGGCGCGACCGTGCCGGATTCTCACCGGTGCTTCCGTCGTTCCGTCGTCGGTGGATTGAACCACCTGCGACCGTACCGCGCTTAGGCTCCCCTTATGAAGACCCCGTTGGTACGAGTTCGACTGGTCAGTTTCCCTTTGGACGCAGCCGCCCGTCAGGGCCGCTTCGGTCACGCGCGGCCGTGCCCCGGTCACGAGGGGCTGCGCGGACCGGCCACGGGTGAGTGGGCCGGGCGGAGCCTGGACGAGGTGGCGGGCCGGGACCCGGCGGCCGTGCGCGCCTGGCTGTCTGATCCGTCGTACTCGCCGCCGGGCGGGGAGTCCGTGGACGCGCTGATCGCCCGCGTCGGGGCGGAGCTGGCGGGCCTGGCCGAGGGCACGCACCGGGTGGTGGTCGAGCAGGCCGTCGTGCGGGCGGCCGTGGTGCACGCCCTGGAGCTGCCCGCGGCGGCCTTCTGGCGGCTCGACGTCCGGCCGGAGTCGGTGACCACTCTCACCGGGCGGGCGGGTCGCTGGAACCTCCTGGTCGGGCAGCCGCAGGACGAGCAGACCCAAGCCGAGCCGGAGCCGTAGTAGCTGTGGCCGTAGCGGCGAAACGGTTCGGCCCGGACCCCGCGACTCGGTCCGGGCCGAACCGCCACGCACGCGTGCGTCACGCGACGATCCAGTCGGACGTCGCGATCACGGGCTGCACGCCGTCGCGGTGGATGGTGCCCTCGATCAGGCCGTACATCCGGTCCGCCGCGAAGTAGACCTCGTTGTCGTTCTTGAGGCCGAAGGGCTCCAGAACGACGAGGAAGTGGTGCTTGTTGGGGAGGTTGAGGCGCACCTCGTTGACCTTGGGGCAGTTGTCGAGCACGCGCTCGGCCATCTGGTGCAGGGTCTGCTGCAGCGAGTACGAGTACGTCTCCGCGAAGGCTTCCAGCATGTTCTTGCGGACCTTCTTGTACGCCTGGTCCCAGTCGTACCCGGCGTCGTCGGCGGCCAGCGCCGAGTGCGCCCAGCGCGCGGTGACCTTGGTCGCCAGGATGCGGTCGTACGCCTCCTGCAGGGTCGTGTACTTGTCCTTGATGTAGCCGTGGAACTCGGAGTTGGTCGAGTTCATCACGGTCAGGTCCTTCAGCCCCGAGATGACCTGCAGGCCGGTCGTCTCGCTGTAGGTGATCTGCGCGGTGCGCACCTCCTGGCCCTTGCGGACGAAGGAGTGCTGCTCCTTGCGCGTGGGGACCGGGATGCGGTCCCACACGTACTCCTCGATGCGGATCTGGGCCTCGCGGATCGGCTGCTGCGAGGAGACGAAGTGCTTGGCGAGCAGGATGCCGAAGGCCTCGGGGGAGTCGATGCCGTGCTCCTTGCCGAAGGCGTACACCGTGTTCTTGGTGGTGTCGGTCGGCAGGCAGTTGGCGTTGTCGCCGGTGAGGTGGACATCGCGGAATTCACCGCGGAGCGCGACCGAGACGTTGAGGTCGCGGATCTCGTGCCAGGAACCGTCGCCGCCCTTGCGGGTGACCTTCACGATGCGGTTCTCGGCCTTGCCGTACTGGTTCTGGGCCAGGACGTGCTTGCTCATGCTGTCTTCCTTCGGGTACTCGGGAACACGGAGTCCGGTCGTCTGGATCCCGTACGCCCGGCGTCCAGCGCCCGCCCGGATCAAGGACGTCCCGCTCCCCGCCGTTCGGCCCCTCACCGAGGGACCGCCCCGGGCCTGACGTGCATCCCGGTTCGTAGGTGCTTGGCCTGTTGTGTGTCTTACGGCCTGCACGGATTGCAGCATGCGTACAGGGGGTTGATCCCCGTACAAATCCTCCGAACACCAGCACCCACGCCTTGGGCGACCCCACAGAACCGCAGGTCAGGCGGTGTGTGCGTCCGCCACCGCGAGGGCCTCGTCGAGGATCTCCAGTCCCTTGGCCACGTCCTCGGGCGTGATGTTGCACGGCGGCGCGATGTGGATGCGGTTGCCGGCGATGAGCGGCCAGAGCCCGCCCTTCTTGCAGGCGGCGCCGAACTCGGCCATCGGGGCGTTCTCCGCACCCGAGGCGTTGTACGGGACCAGCGGCTCGCGGGTCTCCTTGCTCCGTACGAGCTCCAGGGCCCAGAAGGTGCCGAGCCCGCGGACCTCACCGACCGAGGGGTGCCGCTCGGCGAGCGCGCGCAGGCCGGGGCCGAGCAGCTCGGCGCCGGTGCGGGCGGACTGCTCGACGATGCCCTCCTCCTCCATGACGCCGATCGTCGCCACGGCGGCCGCGCAGGCCAGCACGTGCCCGGAGTACGTCAGCCCGCCCGGGTAGGGCCGGCGGGCGAAGGTCTCGGCGATGGCGGCCGAGATGGCGACCCCGCCGAGCGGGAGGTATCCGCTGGTCACGCCCTTGGCGAAGCAGATCAGGTCGGGGGTCACGTCCCAGTGCTCGGAGGCGAACCACGTACCGGTGCGCCCGAAGCCGACCATGATCTCGTCGAGGACGAAGACGATGCCGAAGCGGTCGCACAGCGCGCGCACGCCGGCCAGGTAGCCGTCCGGGTGCACGAGCACGCCCGGGGCGCCGCCGACGGTCTCCAGGATGATCGCGGCGATGGACCGCGGCCCCTCGAAGACGATGGTGTCCTCCAGGTGGCGCAGGGCCCGCTCGCACTCCTCGGCCTCGGTCGCCGCGTAGAAGGGCGAGCGGTAGGCGAAGGGCCCCCAGAAGTGCACGACGCCGGCGGTCGCGGAGTCGTTGCCGAAGCGGCGGGCGTCGCCGGTCAGGTTGATCGCGGTGGAGGTGGCGCCGTGGTACGAGCGGTACGCGGACAGCACCTTGGGCCGGCCGGTGTGCAGCCGGGCCATGCGGACGGCGTTCTCCACGGCCTCGGCGCCGGCATTGGTGAAGAAGATCTTGTCGAGGTCGCCGGGGGTGCGCTCGGCGATCAGCCGGGCCGCCTCGGAGCGAACGTCGACGGCGAAGCCGGGCGCGACGGTGCACAGCTTGGCCGCCTGCTCCTGGATGGCCGCGGTGACCTTCGGGTGCTGGTAGCCGATGTTCGTGTAGACGAGGGCGCTGGAGAAGTCGAGGAAGCGGTTGCCCTGGTAGTCCCAGAAGTACGAGCCCTCCGCGCCGGCCACGGCGAGCGGGTCGATGAGCTCCTGCGCGGACCAGGAGTGGAAGACGTGCTTCCGGTCAGCGTCTTTCACGGCGGCGAGGGCGTCGGCTTCTGCGTTCATGAAACGAGGGTAGTTGTCCATGATGTGGACGGGCCGGGGGTCGGCACGCGCCGGCCCCCGTCCGCGCCCGGTTCAGGCCAGGGCCTCGCCGTACAGCCGGAACAGCCGGGGCCCCGCGTCCGGAGCGGCGGCCCCCAACCGGGCCCAGGCCTCCGACGCCGCCGCCCGGGCCGTCGTGCCCGGCCACGGCTGTGGCAGCAACTCCGGCGGGAGCAGTGGATCGGGAAGCATCGCGGCCGAGAAGGCCGCGGCCAGTCCCACGGCGTGCGCCAGTCCGGCGGGCCGGCCCGGCTCGGCGGGCTGCTCCGCGAGCGCGCGGAGCTCCCCGTACCGCTCCGCGATCTCCGGCAGCGGCCACAGCCGTTCCGTCAGGGCCTGCGGGTCACAGGTGCCGCCCACCGCGAGGTCACGGGTGCTCAGGCAGGTCAGCGCCTCCGAGAGGCCCAGTTCCGCCGCGTGCGCCCGCACGTACGGGCCGATCGCGTTCGGCGTGACGTACAGCCCGCCCTGGACCGGCGCCGCCCCGAGCCCGGTCAGCGCGTCCCGCAGGGAGTCCCGCGCGGCCCGCGCGGATTCCGGTACGGCGAAGGCGAAGGCGTGCCAGAGCCCGTCCCACGGCTCCAGCCCCCGGTCCTGCCGGTAGGCGTGCCGGACGAACTCCACCTCCGGTACGAGCGCCGGCCCGGCCCCCGGCTCCGTCCCCGCCAGGCGCAGCACGGCCCGCCGACCGCGCCCCTCCACCGTGAACCGGCCCTCGGTCACCAGCCGTTTCACGCACAGCCGCACCTGCTGGTCGGTCATCCCGAGCAGGGCAGCGACCTCGTACAGCTCGTCGCCCGCGACCGTCCCGTCCTCCCGGACCAGCGCGTGCACCACCATCCGCGTGGGGATTGCGCTCATCGTGCGGCCACCTCCTTGTGCATCGTCGTCACGCCCCCGAACCCCAGCACGTCCCGCAGCCAGGGCGTGCGCTGCACCCGTACCGCCCGGAAACCGTGGCGTTCGTAGAGCTCCCGGGCCCGCGGGTTCTCCGCGACCACGTCCAGCCGGATCCGCCGGCACCGCTGCTCCACGGCGATCGCCTCGATCTCCCGCAGCAGCAGTCCGCCGATGCCCCGGCTCCGCTCGGCGGGGTCCACGGCGATGCCGTCCATGACGAGTTCGCCGCGGGCCGGGGTGCGCTCCAGCAGGGCCAGCAGGAGCACCCGGTACAGGCCCCGGACGGGCCCGTACGCGGCCCTGACCGCGGCCGTGTCGCCGCCGACCAGGCCGCGGCCGGCCAGCTGGTAGCCCGCCACGCCGACCACCCGGCCGCCTTCGCCGCCCTCGCCGCCGGACAGTGCCGTGACCGCCCGGTCCGCGTGCAGGTGCCCGGCGATGAACCGCCGCCCGGCCTGCGGGGGGCCGAGCGCGCGGCCCAGCTTTCCCCCGAAGGCCTGCCAGTACAGCTCGGCGACGCGCGAGGCGGCCCCTTCGGGCAGCCCGCGCCGTACCTCCACGCTCTCCGTCGTCATACGCACGAGCATAATACGCTCATGGACGGTACGATCGTTTTTGATGTGAGCGAATATATGAACGAACGAACACGTGAACGAGTGAACGAAGGGACCCGGAGCCCCAGATGACCGAGACCAGCACGGGCCGTACTCCCGGTCCGCCCCGTCGGCCCCGCGCACCCGGCAGCGCCCCCAGGGGCCGCCAGGTCCGCAGGGCCCTCCTGGCCGTCTTCCTCACGGCCCTCACCACCGCCCTGCTCCTCACCGGAGTGGTCCTGTGGCAACACGACTACGGGCTCCACGAGGAGCGCGTCACCGTGCCCGCCGCCGGACACGACCTCCCCGGCGTGCTCGCCACTCCCACCGGCAAGGGCCCCGGCCCTTTCCCGCTCGTCGTCCTCGTGCACGGTGACGGCGAGGTCGACGCCACCCACGACGGCTTCTACCGCCCCTACTGGGAGTCCTTCGCCCGGGCCGGATACGCCTCGCTCTCCCTCGACAAACCCGCCGACTGGCTCGGCCAGACCATGGACGACCGGGCCCGCGAGACCGTCGACGCCCTCACCTGGGCGGCCCGCACCCGGCCCGAGATCGACCCCGCCCGCATCGGCCTGTGGGGCGCCAGTCAGGCCGGCTGGGTCATGCCCAAGGTGGTGGCGCGGGCTCCCGCTCCCGGGGTGCGGTTCGTCATCGCGGTCGGCACCGCCGTGAACTGGGAGCGTCAGGGTGAGTACAACCTGCGGGCCGAACTGCGCGAGGCCGGGGCCGACGCCGAGCGCACGGCGGCCGCCCTGCGCAGGCGGGAGGCCACCCTGGCGCTGCTGCGGCGCGGGGCGACGTACGAGGAGTACCGGGCCGGGCCGGGCGCCGACCGGGAACTCACCCCGGAGCGCTGGACGTTCATCAGTCGCAACCACACCGCGGACGTGACCGCGGACCTGCGGGCGATGCCGCCCGTCCCGGTGCTGCTGATCTCCGGCGCCGACGACCTGAACGTGGACGGCGCCGAGACCGAGGCGCTCCACCGGAGCGTCCTCGCGCCCGGCACCCTCACGGTCCGCCGCTATCCGGGAGCCACCCACGCCCTGCTGCGCACCGAGGTCGAGCGTTCCTCGTGGCGGCTGACCTTGACGGCCGTGTTCGCCCCGCGCTCCCTCTTCCCGCCGGGCCTGCTCGCCGACCAGCAGCGCTTCCTGGAGGAGCTCGGCCGCCCGGCGTGACCCCTGCGCGTTCCCGTACGGCCAAGGCCGGCACCCATGCCGAGGCCAGGGCCGCGGACGCGCCGGTTCGGCCCGGGCCGGTGGCGTCTCGCCGTTCCGGTGCGCCGGGTCGGTAGGGCCGTTCCGTGGTCCGGGACCGGTTCGTCGGGGACGGCGCCCGCGGGTGAGGTGCGGGCGGCCGTCCTGCATCGTGCCGGGCCGGTGGGTTATTTGTCGGAGTAGCTGAAGTCCCCGACGGTCCAGGCGCTGACGTCCTTGACCGCGATCCGGTACATTCCGCCGGTCTCGGGGATGCCCAGGGTGCCCTGGAGGATGCGTGCCACGTGGAAATGAAGGTGTGAGGGTGCCCCGGCCTGCTGTCTGTCGCCGCGTCCTGGAGAGCTGAAGATCTCGGCGAACGGGGCCAGCTGGTCGGAGTCCCGCAGGACCTCGGCCACCCGCTGACGCCAGACGCTCTCGGGGGCGAGGCGGCCTGTGATGACGGCGCCGTGGACCACGACGGTCAGGGACATCTGATTGGTCTGCTCCGACTCGACCATGGTGGCGAGATCGAGGAGCAGGTCGTCAGGGATCGACATGGGCACGGACTCTAGCAAGCGCGCCCGTCCACCGGCCGGGCTTCCGGGGAGTGGCTTGTCCGGCGCGCTCCGGGACATGCGGACGGCCGAGGTCCGCACCCCAGGGTGCGAGCCTCGGC
>NZ_JBSGZP010000107.1:0-14930 GCF_053611065.1 Streptomyces sp. NPDC054840 | reverse complement strand
GACGAGCCCCGCGCCCCCGACGGACAGCTCGCATGCCGCGGGAACCCCGACCACGGCCGTCGGTACGACCACCGCGGCGCCACCGCCCTCGGCAAAGGCGACCCCGCCGGCGACGTCCACCACGGCACCGTCGGCAGGACGCATCCAGCCCGAGACCACCTACAAGGGCGTCGCCACCGCCTACGCCGCCGGCGACGGCAACGGCGCCTGCCTGTTCGGCCCGAGCGACGACCTCATGATCGCGGCGATGAACACCACCGACTACGAGTCGTCCAGGGCGTGCGGCGCTTACGTGCGCGTCCGCGCCGCGAGCGGCGCCTCGATCACCGTCCGGATCACCAACGAATGCCCACTGCCCTGCGCACCCGGACAACTGGACCTCAGCGAACAGGCCTTCGCGAAACTGGCCGATCCCAAGGTCGGCCGTATCCCGATCACCTGGAGCCTGCTGAGCCCCCACTCGTCCGGCACGATCTCCATCCGGTACAAGACCGGGTCCAGCCCCCACTGGTGCGGCATCCAGGTGATCGACCACCGGAATCCGGTCGCACGGCTGGAGGTACGCACCACCAAGGGCTGGCGGAGACTGCCTCGTACCGACTACAACCACTTCCTCTCCGCCGACGGCAGCGGGTGCGGCGGCGCGATGAGGATCACCGACATCTACGGAGAGCAGCTGACGGTCGACGGGACCGCGCTGCTGCCGAACGTCGCACAACCGACCCGGGTCCAGTTCGCCCGGCACTGAACCACACCGCGGCCGGGTGGCGGATCCGGGGTGGGGCGCATCGGAGCGCCTTGGATCGACCGGCACTGGTACGCTGCCGCCCGGATGTTAACGCACACATTTGCGGAGGGGGGCGACCGACGGACATGGTCCTCGATGACGCGTCCGCGGAGTTCCACGACTTCTTCGAACGCCACTACGCCGAACTCGCCCGGCTCGCCCATCTCCTGACGGGCGAGGCGGACGGTGCCGACGATCTGGCCGCGGACGCCCTGATCGCACTGTGGCAGCGCTGGGACCGGCTGCGCCAGGCCGAGTACCCACTCGCCTACGCCCGTGGCGTGGTCGCCAACATGGCACGGTCACGGATCCGCAGCGCGGTGCGCGAGCGCCGCCGGATCGCCCTGTTCTGGACCCGCGGTGCGGACCCGTTGGACGGTCCGGACGTGGCCGCCGTGGTGGACGTGCGTACTGCTCTCGCCCGGTTGCCGTTCCGGAAGCGGGCCTGCGTGGTCCTGCGGCACGCCTTCGACCTGTCGGAGAAGGACACTGCTCTGGCGCTCGGAATATCGGTCGGTACGGTGAAGAGCCAGACCTCGAAGGGGATGGCAGAACTGGAACGGACGCTGGGCAGCACAGGAGCAGCCGAGGAACTGTTGGCGGGGAGGAGGAGCCGTTGAACGAGGAACTCACCAGGCGGCTGGGCGCAGCCGCCGAGGCTCACCAGCCCGACCGCGCCCGGATCCTGGCACGCGTGGAACGCGGCATGTCCGGCGCCCCCGCCGGCCACCGCGAGTCGTCAGGCGCGAGGCCCTGGCCCAGGGTCGCGCTCGTCTCCCTCGCCACGGCGGGCGTTCTGGCGGTCGGTGGTTTCGCCGTAGCCACCATCGTCCAGTCCCCTCCGGCCCGGCCGGACGTCTCGACCACCCCCGCCGCGCCGTCCGCGACCGGGACTCCCCACTCGACGCCGTCGGCGGCGCCCACCACCGGTGGCCCGGCCGCGCCGGACCACTCGCCCTCGACGAGCCCCAGTCCTGCGGCGTCAGGCGGCACGGGCTCGGCTCGGCCCGGCAGCGCGCACGTCCAGGACGGGCCTCTGTGGTCGGCCGGCTCCTTGGGCGCGAACAGCAACACCTACTGGGCGCAGAGCAACATCACCCTCCAGACCACCCAGCCGCTCACCGCACTCACCGTGGAACTGCGCATCACGCAGACCGGCGGAGTGCAGAGCACCGGCAGCTGGCGGACGCTGCCCGCCGACGACTTCACCGTCACCGTGCAGCAGGAGGCCGGAGCAGTGGTCTACCGCTGGATTCTCAAGCCGGGCCGCACGGTCCCGGCCGGACAGCATGTCTTCGCCGGCCAGTACAACCACGCCGCCGGCGCCCGGGAGGCCAAGCACGACGGCTACCGGGTCGACGCCAGCGGTCCCCGCGGCGCCCTCTCGGTCTGGGGCGGCTTCACCCCGACACGATGAGGGCGTGCCCGTAGCCTGGTCGAAGCCACCCCGAACTGGGGCGCGTTCGTCCAGATGTCCGGCGCATATGAACGGCAGGTCGGTGCGCTGGAACGTCCTGCCCTGGTCGGTGGAACGGAGGATCGCGCCGTTGCCCGCCCGGTCGTTGGTTTAGGTGCCGCTCGCGAGGTACAGGCGGTTCGGGTCGACCGGGTCGGTCGCCAGGCTCTCGATCCCCAGCAGGTTCCAGTCGGCTCCGCCGATCCAGTCGGTCAAGGAGGTCCACCGCGCGGCGGTCGCGTCCCAGCGGCAGGCGCGGCCGATGTCGGTCCGGCCGCCAGAGATCCAGGCACCGTCGGCGCATGCAGCCGGATCCCAGTCCGCCAGAGGAAATCAGCCGATTCCGCGTCCCGCCGAGCCGGAGGCGGTAGCCGCCAAGCGGGCCAACCATGCCGGGGGCGCCCATTGGTGACCGGCCGACGATGTGGATGAAACTTTCGGCTTCGCTGTGGATGGGGCGCTTCACTCGGCATTTCGGGTCGGCGGCCGACGGCAGGTAATCCTCCGGCAGTGTGCGGACGGCTGGCGGATGAGGTCGTACAGGTGCGTGTCGGGATGTCTTGGCCCGACCTTCCCGTCAGCAGGCGGGCGGAGCTCACTGACACGCGGGCGACTGCTTCCGAGCGGTCCTCGGCGGCGCCCCGTGGTCCAGGACCGCGCGTCGCTCGGATCGTCGGCCCTCTGGGCGTGGTACGACTGTGTCCGTGGGGGATTTGCGCATGGATGTGGTCACACGGGGCTTTGTTCGGGAGAGCTGTCGAAGGTGTGGAGCGGCGGTCCCCGCGAGGCTTCCGGTCCGTCTTCCGGAGCGAGGGCAGGGGCAGTGAGGAATCGAGCGGTCCCGGCGTCCGTCCTGGCGGGGGTCGGGTCGTACGTGCCGCCGCGCAGGGTGGCCAACGAGGAGATGGCGGAGCGCCTGGGGCGGTCGCCCGACTGGATCTTCCAGCGCTCCGGCATCCGGTTCCGGCACGTCGTGGAGCCGGGCACCACCAGCGGAGACTTGGCCGTCGCGGCCGGCCGCGAGGCCCTCTCCCGGGCGGCGGTCGGTGACGTCGCGGCCGTGGTCGTCGCCACCACGACACCGGACAGGCCGTGTCCCGGCACCGCCCCGAGCGTCGCCTCGCGCCTGGGGATGACCGGGGCGGCCGCACTGGACGTCCAGGCCGTGTGCGCCGGTTTCGTCTACGGCCTGGGGGTCGGCCAGGGCCTGATCGCCGCAGGCACGGCCGACAGCGTCCTGGTCGTCGGCACGGACACGCTCTCGCTGAACGTCGACCCGGCCGACCCCACGAGCATGCTCTTCGGCGACGGTGCCGGTGCCGTCGTCCTGCGCTCGGGCCACCACGAGGAACTCGGCGCCCTCGGAACCTGCGTCCTCGGCAGCGACGGCGACGGCCGCGACCTGATCACCGTACGGGGCGGGGGGTCCGAGGAACGTTCGGCGGCCGGTGGCGCCCCGGCGGACCCGTACATGCGCCTGGAGGGGCGAGAGGTGTTCTGGCGGGCCGTGGAGCACATGACCTCCGCCTCACGCGCGGCGCTGGACGCCGCGCGGTGGAAGCCGGAGGAGGCGGACCGGATCGTCGCACACCAGGCGAACGCGAGGATCCTGGCCGTGCTCGCACAGCGGCTGGGCGTCGCGGCGGACCGCGTGCTGTCCGACATCGAGCGGGTCGGCAACACCTCGGCCGCCTCGATCCCGATCCTGCTCGACCGCGCCGACCGCGCGGGAGACCTCGAACCCGGACACCGGGTTCTGCTCACGGCCTTCGGCGGCGGCCTCGCCTGGGGCGCCACCACCCTCGTGTGGCCGTGTCTCGCACGCCCGCACTGACTCGTCCCGCTCGTTTCGGAGGAATGGCATGTACGACACCCTGGTCGCCATCCTGACCGGCAGGTTCCAGGTACGGCCCGAGCTGGTGACCCCCGAGGCCACCCCGCCGGCTCTCGGACTGGACTCGCTGTTCGTGGTGGAGCTCTCCTTCGTCCTGGAGGAGGAGACCGGACTGAAGATCGGCTTCGACGAGATCTCGGAAGCGGACACCATCGCCGAGATCGCACGGCTGATGCAGGACGAGCAAAACAGGCAGGGCAGGCAGGACGCGTCGGTCTGAGACCCGCCGGCCGTACCGCGAGAGGCGTCAGCGGCGGGCTGCGCCCCGGGGGCGCCGGAACAATAGGGCGTGCACCGTGAAACGCGATCCGTCGAACTCCGCCCGGCCCTCCGCCTGCAGTTCCTTCAGACGGGTCTGCAGGGTCTCCCTGTGCTCGGCGTACGCCAGCAGCGGGATGTCCATCTCGAAGACCTCCAGCGTCTCGGCCTCGTAGCCGCGCGAGGTGAGTTCCGCGACGGTCCGGGGAATGTCGGCGAGGGAGGAGTGCGCCATGAGCAGGGAGCCGCCCGGCGCCAGAAGCGCGTCCACGCGGTCAACGACGGCGTCGTACACCGCGCGGCCGCCCCTCCCGGCGACGAGGGCCGTCTCCAGTCCGTCCGCCCTGGCGTAGCTGGGATCGTGGGGGAGGTGCGGCGGGTTGGTGATCACCAGGTCGAACCGCTCGTCCGGTGCGTACTCCTCCAGCGGCGAGGTGACGCACGTCAGCCGTGTGCGGTCGAGACCGTTGGCCGTCACATTGGCCACGGTCTGGGCGACGGAGGCGGGGTTGATGTCCAGGGCGGTCACCCGCTCGGCACCGGCCGCGAGCAGGGCGACGCTGTAGAGGCCGGAACCGGAGCCGATGTCCAGGGCGTTGACTCCCTCCAGTACGGGAGCGCCGGTGCCGTCGAGCGCGCTGAGCAGGCTCAGCCCGCAGTCGGTCGGGAACAGGACCTCCGAGGGGTCCTCCACCATGAGCCGCAGACGCGTGCCGCGGAACTCGAAGATGCCGCACGAGGGCCGGACCTCCCACAGCGAACCGCTCTCGCCGGCGGGCAGGACACGGCGTCGTGTCGGCGTGCGGTCGGGAGCACTGATCATCGGAAAGGAACCTTTCGGAGGGGAGGCGCGGAGGAGGGGACCACGGGGTTCGCCGAAACCGGCGCGTGTCCGGTCCGGCCGGTCACTCGGCGAGGGCGGACAGCACGATGCGTACGGAGTCGTCGGCGATGCGCCGCGCACGCGACTCCGTAATCAGGCCCTCGACATAGCCGAAGTTCCACGCGAGCCGGCCGTGCACGGTGGTGGCCGTCGCTACGACGGCACCCATCACCGAGACGCCCGTGAGGAACTGGGCGCCGTCGATCTGCCAGGAGCCGGCCCGTTCGGGAAAGTCGTAACGGCCGACGTTGGAGAGGCACAGGTTGATCGGCCCCTTCTCGTCCATGAACCGCATGAACGACTCGCCGTCCGCCAGCGACCCGGGACCCGCCACGCGCGGCAGGCTGATCGTGGCCAGGTGGTCCTGCCGCTTCCGGCGCCGCACCAGGTCCTGGCTGATGTCCCGGGCCATGGGCCACAGCGACCCGCCCGGCTCGTACCGGACGCGGGTGGGGACTGTGGCCACGTAGGTGCCGGCCTCGTCTGGAAGGACGGGCGGTTCGAGATCGGCGCGGAAGTCGACCGGGGTACCGATCGAGAAGTACGCGGCGGCCGGGGTGTCCGCGTCCCGGGCGACCGCCGACACCATCGCGGCGGCCAGGGCCCCGTGGACCGTGGTGCCGTGCCGTTTGGCGGCCCGCACCAGGTGCTCCAGTTGGTGGGCGGCGAGGGACCGGTGCGTCATCCGGGTGCGCCGCCGCTCGAACGGGACGTGCTCGTCGGGGACGATCCGCTGTGCGGGGCGGGTCAGGGACGCCCGTTCCTCCCGGCGCATCATGGCCCGGAACTCGGCAGCGCCCGCCGCGCCCCGGTGCCGGCGCGGGAGCAGGTCGTCGGTCGCGGGGAGGACCCGCCGCGAAGTGGTCCGCGGCGGCATGCCGCGGTCCAGTCGTGCGGCGATCTCGATCCATTCGCGAACCAGTGACAGGCACGTCTTGCCGTCGGCGACGATGTGCGAGACCGTCAGCAGCAGGTCGTGGACCTCGGCTTCGTCCTCCGTCCCTCCCGACGTGATCACCACCGCGCGCAGCAGTGGTCCGGTGCGCCAGTCCAGGCCCTCCGCGAGTTCGCGGTCGTCGACCTCGTGCTGCCACCGGGTGTCGGCTGCGCGGTCATCCGGTCGTACACGGATGTGCCGGAGCGGGATCTGTCGTCCGTCCAGGGGGACGAAGGCGGGATGTGATCCGGTGCCGTCGTCGGTGATCGCGACGCGCAGCAGGGGGTGCCGTAGCTGCAGGACGTCCAGGGCGCGGCGGTGCAGTGACGGGGACAGACGTCCGTGGACCCGGGCGCCGGCGACGACGTTGAGCGGCGAGGTCTGGTCGGCGATCCAGTACAACCGTTCCAGGGGGCTCAGGTCCCGGCGGACGTCACCCGGTCCGGTGACCCGCCCGCCCGGGTAGGTAAGGGCCAGCGTGGTCTGCCGGACGAGGACGCGGCGGGGCACCAGCCGGAAGTAGGCGTCGCGAAGCAGACGCCGGTGCGGGCGGGCGCCCTGGGTCAGTCTGTTCATGCTGCGGGAGCCGGCCACCATCGCCCGCGCGCGGTCGCGGCGCAGTTCCTCGTAGGCGCGCAGGGCCCGTACCGGGTCGTCGCCCGTCATCGGATCGGCCAGTGCCCGGGCCAGGACGACGGCGTCCTCCATGGCCGTGCCCGCCCCCTGGGCGAGCGTGGTCAGCATGGGGTGGGCGGCGTCGCCGAGGAGGGTGAGGGGCCCCGCGCCCCACCGCTCCAAGAAGGCCCGGTCGCGCGAGGGGACGGTGAGGATGTCCGCCTCGGGGGTGGCCTCGATCACCGCCTGCACCTCGTCGGCCCACCCCTCGTACGCCCGTCGGACGGCGTCCTTGACGCGGTCCGGGGCAGGTGTTGCGGGGGTGGTGCTCATGGCGGCCCACCAGTAGCACCGGCCGTGGCCGATGTCGATGAGGCCGAAGCGCTGTCCGCGCCCCCAGTAGTGGCGTACGGCCCCCTCGGTGAGGCGCGGGTGTTGGAAGGGGACGATGCCGAGCCGGAAGAGGTGGTCGCAGTCCCGCGACTGCTCGGGCCCGACGAGGTGGCGCCGTACGGCCGAGTCGAACCCGTCTGCGCCGACCAGGACGTCCCCGCTCGCCGAACGGCCGTCCGCGAAGCGGACGGTTACCCCCGGGCCCGTGGTGTCGAATCCGGTGGCAGTCGCCCCCAGGTGGACCGGGCAGTCACCGGCGTACGTCAGCAGGGCCTCCTGGAGGTCCGCGCGGCTGAGGCAGAAGCTCTGCGCGCCCGCCCGCTCGCAGGCTTCCCCGAACGGCAGGTCCCTGATGAGCCGGCCGCGCCGGTCCATGATCCTGAACGACTCCACGGCTCGGCCGCGCTTCTCCAGGCCCAGGTCGATGCCGAGGTCCGCGAGGGCGGTGACGGCGTTGCTCATGACCGACAGGCCGGAGCCTGCTTCGCGCAGCTCGGTGGCGCGTTCGTACACCTCGACGTCGACGCCGACGCGCCTGAGCGCGACCGCGCACGTCAGACCGCCGATGCCCGCACCGATGACGAGGACTTTCGCAGGACGTCCCGATGGCATGGCGTCAGCCCACCCCGTGGTCTCGGTAGGATGCGTCGATCAGCTCGGCGAGGGTGCTCGCCAGACGGGCCACGTGCGGCTCTTCCATCATCGTCAGGTGGTCTCCGGGGACTTGGACCGTCCGGATCCGTCCGCCGGTCACGGCGCTCCAGCCGTTGCAGGGGTCCTGGTGGCGGGTGCGGGCGGCGCCGTGCATGGCGGACAGGACGGCGGGCAGCGGCTCGGCGGCCCGGACCAGCGTGAGGTCCTGGTCCTCGTGCGGGGGGCGGTAGGCCAGCGTCGCGTGCCAGTTCGCCCGGTAGACGTCGAACAGGCGGCGGACGACGGACCCGGAGCTGCCGGCCGGCAGGATGCCCCGCTCGCTGGCGACGCGGGCCATGGACGCGAACCTCTCCTCCGGCGAGCCGGGTCCGCCCGGGACGGCCGGAGCGGGTGCCGTGCCCCCGTCGCGCGGCCAGAGCAGCTCGTGGAAGAACCACTCCAGCATGGCCTCGTCGTCGTGGGAGGAGCGTGGTCCCTGGGCCAGGGCGGTGGTGTCCACCACCAGCAGGTTCACCCGCTCGCCCTGCGCCCGCAGCCGGCGGGCGATCTCGAAGGCGACGAAGCCGCCGAAGGACCATCCGCCGATGGTGTAGGGGCCGTGCGGGCACACCCGCCGCAGTGCGGCGATATAGCTGTCCGCGAGGTCCTCCACCGTGCGCAGTGGCGTGGTGCCGGGGTCGGCTCCGGCTGCCTGGAACGCGTACAGCGGCCGATCGGCCGGGAAGTGCCGGGCGAACGCGACGTAGCACAGTACGGTGCCGCCCATCGGGTGGACCATGAACAGCGGCGGGCGGGTGCCCTGCGGGCGAAGCGGTACCAGGGGGTCGAACGCGGCCGTCGCCCCGCCGTCGCGCAGCCATGCCGCGAGTCCGGCGGGCGTGGGCGTTGCGACGAACTCGGCCAGGGGGAGGTGCACCCGGTAGAGCTGTTCGATCCGGACCACCAGCCGCATCGCGGTCAGCGAGGTGCCGCCGAGGTCGAAGAGGCTGTCATGCGTTCCTACCGCGTCCAGGCCCAGGGCGTCCGCCATCATCTCGGCGAGCGTCCGCTCGTATGCGTCGCGCGGACCGGTGTCGCCAGCGCGGCCGGGGGCGGCCAGTGGGGTGCGGCGCAGTGCGGCGTCGTCGCGTTTGCCGCTGGGCGTCAGCGGCCACCGGGAGACCCATTGCAGGTGCGAGGGGACCATGTGGGCGGGCAGGACGGCGCGCAACCCCTCGCGGACGCCGGCCAGGTCCTCGTCCGTGCCCTCGCCGAGGAGGAAGGCGGCGAGGAAGGTCTCGCCGTCCGCCCGATCGCGGGCCACCACCGCGGCGTCGCGCAGGCCGGGGCAGCTGTGCGCCAGGCCGGTGACGGCCAGTTCCACTTCGGCCGGTTCCACGCGGAAGCCCCGTACCTTCACCTGCGCGTCGTCGCGTCCCAGGAAGACGACGTCGCCGCCCGGAAGCACCATGCCGACGTCGCCCGTGTAGTAGAGCCGGTGGTCTCCGTCCGCGAAGGGGTGCGGGAGGAAGCGCTCCTTGGTCAGGTCCGGCCGGCCCTCGTAGCCGTCGGCCAGGAAGTTGCCGCCCAGATAGATGTCGCCCCGTGCCCCGGTCGCCACTGGGCGCATCCGCTTGTCCAGGACGTGCACCTCGGCCCCGTCGACGGCGCGGCCGATCGGCGGCAGCGCGGGGAAGGCCGCGGGGTCCCCGGTCATGGTGAACGCGGTGACCACGTGCGTCTCGGTGGGGCCGTAGTGGTTCTCCAAAACGACCTCCGGGAGCCCGGTGCAGAACGCGCGGATCTCCGGGGTGACGCGCAGCTGCTCGCCGCAGGTGATCACCGCCCGCAGGGCCGGCGGTGAGACGCCCAGTGCCCCTGCGGACTCCGCGAGTTGCTGGAGGGCCACCGGGGGGAGGAAGACCTGCTCGACGCGCTCGCGGTCGAGCAGGCGCAGCAGCATGGGCATGTCGCGCCGCTGCGCGTCGTCGGCCAGGCACAGGGTGCCGCCGGAGCACAGGGTTGAGAAGATCTCCTGGAAGGAGATGTCGAAGCTCAGCGGCGCGAACTGGAGCGTGACGCCGCCGGGGACCGCGCTGGGCGCCGTCGTCTGCCAGGCCACCAGGGCGGCCAGGGTGCGGTGTGGCATGACGACGCCCTTGGGGGTCCCGGTGGAGCCCGAGGTGAACAGGACGTACGCGGTGTCCTCGCCGCCCGGTCCGTCCGCCGCCGGTCCGTCCGGTCCGTCCCGCGTCGGCCCGTCCGGCGCGGGCGCGGCCACCGACTCGGCGGGCAGCAGCAGCGCCGGGTAGCCGGCGAGGTGGGCGTGCGCGGACTCGGCCACGACGCGGAAGGGCCGGGCCTGTTCCACCATGGTGGCCAGCCTGGCGGGCGGATAGCTGACGTCCATCGGGACGACCGCGCATCCGGCGCGCATGACGCCCAGGAGCACCGCCATGGTCAGCGGAGACCGGTTCATGGCGACCCCGATCCGGGCGTTCGCCGGCGCGCCGAGCGCGTGCAGCCGCCCGGCCACGTTCTCCGCGGCCTCGGCCAGCCGGGCGTAGCTCCACCGTTCCCCGCCCGCCACCACGGCGGTCGCGTCCGGGGTTCGGGCCGCCTGTTCGGCGAAGCGGGAGACGACCGTGGGGTGCTCCGCCGGAGGGGCGAGGACGGGACGGGGGGCAAGGAAGGCGAAGTCCGGCGCCGCGTCCGGCTGTTCCACCAAACGGCGCAGGACGCCCAGGTAGCAGTCCGCGTAGAGGTCGCCCTGCTCGGCCGGGAAGGTCTCCCCGTCGCAGTCGACCCGCAGCCACGTGCCGGTGCCGTCCGGCTCGGTGACCGCGTTCACCAGGAGGCGGAAGTCGTTCTCCTCCCAGGTGCGGAACTCGGCGAGGCGCAGATCGGGCAGGTCGAACACCCGGGAAAGCTGGCGGAAGTGGACGTAGTTGAAGGCCGTGTCCACCACGGGGCCGCCGTGGTCCTCCTGGATGGCGCTCAGGGGGTAGTGGCGGTGGGGGTGATCCTCCTGCTCCTGGCGGAAGCTCGCGCGTGCCACCTCCAGCCAGCTGTCCCGTGCGGTGTCCAGGCGTACGGGCACGGTGTTCAGGAAGAGTCCGGCGGTGCGTTCCGCCCCGGCCATTTCAGGTCGGCCGTGGGTGATGAGGCCCGTGGTGACATCACGGGTGCCGGTGAGCGCCGCCAGCGTCAGAACGTGCGCCGCGAAGAGCACGGACTTGACGGGCAGGGCGTGTTCGGCCGCGAGGTTCCGCACCCGCTCGACGAGGGCGGCGGGCAGGTCCATCCGTCGGGAGGCCGGACGGTGTCCGGTGCCGGGCAGGTGAGGCGAGAACGACTCGACCGGCAGGGGCTCGCAGCCGGCCAGCTTCTCGCGCCAGTACCGCCGGGACTCCGGCGAACGCAGGGCGGCCCGCTCCAGTCGCACGTGGGCCGCCGGTGAGGGGGGCGCCGATCCGTCCACGGGGCCGGTGTCCAGGCCGAGGCCGTGGGCGTAGTCCTGGAGCAGCTCCTGGAGCAGGGTGGCGACGCTGCCGCCGTCGAGGAGCGCGTGGTGGAAGCTGAGGACCAGGTCGACCGCCTCGGGACGCACGTGGGCGCGGAACAGGTACAGCGGCGGCCGGTCGAAGACGTACGGGTGGTGGCGGCGTTCCTCGATGTGTGCGCGCACCTCGGTCTCGGCCGCCGTGGCGTCCAGCGGACGCAGGTCGGCGACCTCCAGGCCGCCGCTGGCCCGGGGCAGGACGACCTGCAGCGGTTCGGCGCCGTTCAGGTCGAAGGCCGACCGCAGCACCGGGTGCCGGGTCGTCAGCCGGTCGAAGGCGCGACGGAACTCCTCCTCGCCCCACGGCATCTCCAGGGTGTACCGGAAGACGTCCCGGTACCTGGCGGAGGACTCGTGCCGGCGGCTGTGGTAGAGCAGGCCGAGCTGGAGCCGGGTCAGCGGATGGGCGTCCTCGGCGTCCCGGAGCCGCGCCCGGTCCACGTCGGCCACGAGGGCGAACGGGGCGGGGCCGGCCTCGGCGCCGGACGCGTCGCACTCCTCGGCGTACGGGGCGAGGCCCGCCACCGTCGGGTTCCGCAGGATGTCGGTGAGCGAGAGGCGCAGGCCCCGGGCCTCCGCCCCGGAGCGCACCCTGAGCATGGTGATCGAGTCGCCGCCGAGGGCGAAGTAGTCGTCGTGCACCCCGACCGCGTCGTGGCCCAGGACGTGAGCCCAGACCTCGGCGAGGACCGCCTCGGTGCGGTTGCGCGGCTGCCCGCCTCCGGCGGTACTCGGGGTGTCGTCCGGCGGGGGAAGGGCGCGGCGGTCCGCCTTGCCGCTGGGGGACAGCGGGATCGCGTCGATCCGGGTGAAAGACACCGGAACCATGAACGCCGGCAGCATCCGCCCGAGCCGCTCGCGTAGCAGCGCCGCGTCGATGTCGGTCGCGGTCTCGGCGACGTAGTAGCCGGCCAGGACGGTTCCCCGGTCGGCGGTGGCGCGTCCCACCACGACGGCGTCGCGCACCCCGGGGACGGCGCGCAGGGCGGCCGCCACCTCGCCGGGCTCGACGCGCTGCCCCCGGATCTTGACCTGGTCGTCGGTCCGTCCGAGGTACTCCAGGGTGCCGTCCGCGAGCCACCGGGCCAGGTCCCCGCTGCGGTAGAGGCGGCCGCCCGGCACGAACGGGTCGTCGCCGAACTTCTCGCCGGTCAGCTCCGGGCGGTCGAGGTACCCCCGGGCGACACAGACACCGCCGATGCACAGCTCGCCGGCGACACCGACGGGCTGCGGCAGATCGTCGGCGCCCAGCACGTACAGCCTGGTGTTGTCGATCGGCCGCCCGATGGGGACCCGTGCGACGGCGCGGCCGGGGTCGGGCGGGCAGTCGTAGAACGACACGTCGACCGTCGCCTCGGTCGGGCCGTACAGGTTCACGAGCCGTGTCGGCCGTTCACCACCGTTCTCACGGCGGGACCGGTCGACGAGGCGGTTGAACCGTTCGACCTGCGCCCCGGGCAGGGCCTCGCCGCTGCAGTGGACGTACCGCAGGGACGCGATGTCCCGGCGTGCCTCCGGCGACTCCTCCAGCAGGTCGAGGAACGGGCCGAGCATCGAGGGTACGAAGTGCACGGCGGTGACCCGGTGCTCGCGGACCGACCGGAGCACCTCGCGCGGGTCGCGCTGCCCGCCGGGCGGCAGCAGGGCCACGGTCGCGCCCTCGACGGCCCACCAGAACAGCTCCCACACCGAGACGTCGAAGGAGACCGGCGTCTTCTGCAGAAGCACGTCCCCTTCTGCGAGCGGGTAGCGGCGCTGCATCCACGCGAGGCGGTTGACCACGCTGTGGTGCTCAACCATGACGCCCTTGGGTCGCCCGGTGGAGCCGGAGGTGTAGATGACGTAGGCGAGGTTCCGGGAGGTGGCGACCGGCTCGACCGGGGCCCCGCTGCCGGTCAGCAGGTCGTCGATCTGCCGGACGGGCACGTGCGGAAGAAGGGCGGTGGGCCCGTCAAAGCCCGGGAGAGGGTCGGCGGGCCCGCTATCGACGATCACCAGCTTGGCGCGGCTGTCGCGCAGCAGGAAGTCCACCCGCTCGGCCGGGTGGTCGGGGTCCACGGGCACGTAGGCGCTGCCGGCCTTCAGGATGCCGAGCAGCGCGACCGGCAGCCGCGGCCCCCGCTCCATCATCACCGCGACGCGGTCGTCCGGGCCGACGCCCTCCGCCCGCAGGGCGCGGGCGACGCGGTTGGCCTGCTCGTCGAGTTCGGCGTAGGTCAGCGTTCCGCCGGACGCCGTGACGACGGCGGTCCGTTCCGGTCGGGCGGCGGCCCGGGCCTCGAACAGTCCGTGCAGGGTCGCCCGGTCGGCGTAAGGCACCCGGGGGCCGTGCGCGCGTCCGGCGGTGAGGTCCCGGTGTTCGGCCGGAGTCAGCATGGGGACGTCGCGGAGCGGCCGGTCCAGCAGGTCCACCCCGTGCTCCAGGAGCGTCCTGAGATGGCCGGCCGCGGCGGTGACGGGGAGGTCCTCGGCGAAGACGTCGCGGGCGTAGTCCAGGTCTACGCGGACGTCGGACGTGTCGTCGAAGGCGGAGACCAGAACGCCCAGTGCCGCCTGGTCGTGCGAGGGGGCCATCAGGGCGCTGCGCCGGACGACCCCCGGGACGTCCGGCCGGGACCAGTTCACGGAGGAGAGCGTCACATCGAAGAGCTGCCGCGGGCCCCCGGCCGCCGGGGGCGCCTCGCGCAGGACCTCGCCGAGCGGGAGCCGCTCGTGACGCCGGAGCCGGCGGGTCGTGTCCCGGACCTCGGCGAGGAGTTCCCGGACGGTCAGTCCGCCGGGGGCCGCGATCCGCAGCGGAAGGGTGTTGGCGAACTGGCCGAGGACGTCCCTGTGCCGCTTCGTCGGACGGTTGAGGAAGGGGACGCCGAGCACCGCCTCCCCGCTGCGGTGCAGGCGCGTCAGCCACACGCCGAGCATGGCCGCGACGTAGGTGGAGGGCCAGTGGCCCGCGGCGCGGACGCGATCCACGAGGGCGCCGTCGACGACGAACGAGTGGCGCCCCCGCTCGCGCGGGCCGTCGCCCGTCGTACGGGTGAACAGCGCGGGCGCCACACCGGCGAGGTACTCCCGGTAGAAGGCGCGGTCGCGGTCGCCGCCGGGCCCCGTGAGGTAGGCGGCGTCCTCTTCGACGAACGCCAGGTAGGAGGGGGCTTCCCCGTCGGCCTCCCGCCGGTCGTCCTCCGGGCCGTGGACGTACTCCGGAGCGCGGCCGTACTCCCGGAGGATCTCGTGGCCCAGCCGGTCGAGGGTCCAGCCGTCGGCGACGATGTGGTGCGCCTTGACGTGCAGGTGCGTGACGTCCGCGCCCTCCAGGAGGACCGTTGCCTCGACCAGGGGACCGCCGTCCAGCGGCAGGGCGCGCCCCATCGACGCGCGCATCCACTCGGCGCGGGCGGCGGCAACGCCGTGGAGAAGGCGATGATCGCCGGTGTCGAGAAGGAGGGCGGCACGCCCGACCTGTTCAGCACCGACGGTTTCACCGCGGCCCAGATGATCGTGCGGGCCGTGGA
>NZ_JBSGZP010000106.1:0-14949 GCF_053611065.1 Streptomyces sp. NPDC054840 | reverse complement strand
GGGGCGGCGGCCGGCCTCCAGCAGCTCCTCCAGCCGGGCGTCGGCCACCGGCTCGACGAACACGCGGGCGAGGAAACGGTCCGCGAAGGCGGCCAGCGCCGGGTCGTCGGGCAGGTGGTTGGCGGCGCCGACACAGACCCGCAGCGGGCTGTCGAGGACGGTGCGGCCGCGGCGGAAGACCCGTTCGTTGAGCAGTCCGAGCAGGGTGTTGAGGACGGCTGTGGACCCGAGGAACACCTCGTCCAGGAAGGCGATCTCGGCCTCGGGCAACATCCCGGCGGTCTCGAACTCGACCCGGCCCTCACGCAGGCCGCGCAGGTCGACGGGGCCGAACAGCTCGTTCGGCTCGGTGAACCGCCCGAGCAGGTACTCGAAGTAGCGGCCGCCGAGCTGACCGGCGACACGGCGCACGGCCTCGGACTTGGCGGTGCCCGGCGCTCCGACGACCAGGAGGTGCTCACCGGCGACCGCGCAGAGCGTGACCACCTCGGCGACCGTCTCGCGGTCGATCAGGCCCCGGCCGGCGGCGGCCACGGCAGTGCCGACCACCGCGCTGTCCGCGGCGAGCGCGGCCGGGTCGGGCGTGGCGGGGACGGTGGTCGGGGCGGTGCTGATCTCGGTCACGAGCACCGGAGTCTACGGGGGCCGAATCGACGCCCACCAGCGGGTTTCCACACAGCCGGAGGAGCCGCCCGGCACCGTTCAGCCGCGGTGCGCCGGGCCGTCCCAGGCCGTCCAGAAGCTGTCCGGGTTGACCAGGTAGCGGACGGTCTCCCGGGGCAGGTGGCGTACCTCGTGGCGGCGGCCGTAGCGGCGCACCAGTTCCCAGTCCTCCCGGGGCAGCACCTCAGGGGTGCGGCGCAGCCGGCTGAAGTACAAGGACCGGTTGCGCCGTGCCACGAAGGCGTTGGTGTCCAGGAAGGCCTCGTGGGCGGCGCGGCGGCGGTCGAAGGGCACCGAGAGGACGTCCCGGTCGGTGCCGTCGGGCAGCACCCTGCGCAGCGCGGTGTAGACGGCGTCGGGCCCGTCGGGTGCCTCCAGCATGGACAGGGCCTGCTCCAGGTGGTCGGGCTCCCAGAGGTTGTCGTCGTCGAGGAAGGCCACGTAGCGCGACCTGGTCAGCCGGATCCCGACGTTGCGCACGACGCCCGCGGTCGCCGTGTTGCGGGCCAGGGAGACCGCGAAGAGCCGCGGGTCGAGCGGCAGTTCGGGCAGGCCGGCGCCGTCGTCGACGACGATGACCACCTGGTCGGTGACCGTCTGGCCGAGGGCGGAGCGGACCGCCGCCCGTAGTGCCTCGGGGCGCCGGTGGGTGGGGATGACGGTGGCGACCAGGGCGGCCGGGGGTTCGCCCAGGTCGGCGGCGAGGCGGTGGGTCTCGGCGTCCTCGAAGCGGCGCAGCCGCAGGGCGGAGGGGGCGAGCAGGACCTTGTTCCTGGCTTCGAAGAGCACCAGCCAGCCGAAGGTGCGCTTGAGCAGTTCCCACGGGGCCCGCGCGATCCGGCGCATCATGTCCTGTCGGTCCTCTCGGTGGTCAGGAGGCGGGTGGGGGTTCGACGGGGCGTCCGTCGGACATGCGGTTGCCCTTCCACACGTTCCCGGCGCCGGCCGCGTTCCAGGCGGTGGCGGCGCCGTAGGCCCCGGCGGCCGGGTGGTACTGGGTGGAGAAGACGTTGTTCGTGACCTGGATGCCGGTGGCGCCGGGGCCGCCGCCGTAGAGGGCGTACGCTCCCCCGGCCAGCCAGTTGCCGTCGACGACCACGGAGGAGACCACTCCGGTGTCGGCGAACAGGCCCACGGCCGCGGTGGCGCCCTTGTCCACCGCCGTGGAGTTGAGCAGGGTGTTGCGGCGGACGGTCAGCCGGCCCTTGTTGCCGCCGCCGCTGATGACGGCGTCGGTGTGCTGCCATTCGCCGCCCTGGTTGCGGAACGCGACGATGTCGTGGACGTAGTTGTCGTGCAGGTCCCCCTGCCCCATGGACAGGGCGTTGCCGAACACCGAGATGTCGCACCAGCCGACCTCGATGGAGCTGCCGCCCATGTTGGAGACCGCGTAGTTGACCCCTCCGTTGTCGGGGCCCTGGCCCGGGACGGCGGTGATCGTGGTGTGCAGGACCTTCAGTCCGCCGAAGCCGGGGCGCAGGTTGATCCCCCACCAGTTGGTGGAGGTGATCCTGCTGTCGATGATGGTGACGTCGTCGGCGTAGATGTCGAGGGAGCCGCGGATGTCCCAGCCCTTGATGACCGTGCCGTCCTTCTTGACGGACATGTTCCCGATGTCGTGCCGCTCCAGCTCGGTGCGCGGGCCGGTGGTGCTCGCGTCGGGGAATCCGCAGGTGCCGGGCGAGGTGCAGGCGGGGGTGGTGGCCGGCGGTTCGCTCGCCGACGGCGAGGCGGTCGGGGAGGGTGGGCCGGAGCTGGTCGGCGGGGGCGGGGCCGCGGTGGAGGGGGTGACGGGTTCGGTGGCGCCGGGGGCGGCCGAGTGCTCGCTCGTCGCGGTGCGGTCGGCCTGATGGAGGGTGAGGACGACGGCGAGCACCACTCCGGCGAGCAGCCATGCCGTCAGGCGCCTTCGGTGCGGTGTCACAGCTGTCTACCCTTTGAGTAAGGCGCGGCCGGGCAGGACGCACAGGACGTAGCACAGGGTGCCGGCGGCTCCGGTCGCCAGGAGCGCGAGTACGCCGTCGCCCAGGTACCGCTCCAGGAGGAGGAGTACGGCGGCCATCACCGCGCCGCCGAGCAGCGGCCAGGCGCAGGCCCGGCCGACGGTGCCCAGGGGGATGCCGCCACGATGCAGGGCGAGGAGGAAGACCGGGATCACGACCACCCCGGCGACCAGGACGTGCCCCTGGGCGACACCGACGATCCCGCCGGTACGGGCGCCGATCACGAGGGCCGGGATCAGGATGAGCAGCCACAGCCCCTGGACGCCGATGAGCGAGCGGCGCCGGCCGATGGCCACCAGGCAGTCGTAGGCGAGTTCGCAGCCGATGCGGACCAGGCCGAGCGCCATCAGCCAGGGCAGGGCACGGGCGGCGGGCAGCCAGCGTTCGCCGTAGACGAGTTCCACGACGGGGGCGGCGAGGGCGGCGAGCAGGACGCAGATGGGAACGGTGCCGGCCATCACGACGCCCAGTGCGCGGGCGAATCCGGCGGCCAGCGCCTGCGGGGAGTCGGCCAGCCGGGAGAAGCCCGCGAAGGAGACGCGGCGGGCGGCTTCGGAGATGATGCGGACGGGCCAGCCGGAGATGTTGAAGGCGAGCACGTAGAAGCCGAGGGCCAGCGGGTCCAGGGCCGAGCCCACCACCATGGTGTCCACGTTGACCACGCCGAGGGCGAGCATGCTGGCACCGGCGAGCGGCAGCCCGAACCGGAGCAGGGCCCGGGCCTGTTCCCGGTCCCAGCCGAACCTCAGCGTGCCGGGTGCGGCGAGGCAGCAGCCGATGAGCGCGGCCACGTTGCCGACCACCGATCCCCAGGCGAAGCTCATCGCGCCCCAGCCGTCGACGGCGAGGAGCAGGGTCACGGCGGTGCTGAGGACGAAGTTGAGGCCGTCGACGGCCATCCGCCGACCCTGCGCGAACTCCCGGGTGAGGAAGCCGGCGGGGACCTGGGAGAGTCCGTCGAGGACCACGCACAGGCACATCACCCGCAGGACGCCGGAGGCCTCGGGCGAGCCGAGCACCCCGGCCACCGCGGGGGCGACCGCGAACAGTACGGCGTACAGCAGGCAGCTGGAGGCGGCGCTGAGGGTGAGGACGGTCGGGGCGAAGCGGCGGGGGTCGCCCTCCCAGCGCACGATGGCGAGCGAGACGCCGAGTTCGTTCGCGGAGAGGAGGACCAGCAGGACCGTCTGGGCGATCCCGTACACGCCCCAGGCCTCGGGGCCCAGGAAGAAGCGGGCCAGGACGATGCCGGTCGCGAAGTTGCCGAGGCGCATGACCACGGTGTTGACGAGACTCCACTTGGCGGCGGAGCCGACCTTGCGCCCCAGCGACGGCGCCGCCGCCGGGGCGGTGCTCGCGGTGTCCGCGGCGGGGCCGGTCACGGCGATCCGGCCGTACGGGAGCCGGCGGCGCCGGAGCCGGCCGGGTGGGCGACGGCCATGCGCAAAGTGGCCGTCGGGTCACCGGCGTCGTCCGCGGCGACGCCTTCGCCACCTCCCTCGCCGCCCTCGGCGCCGTCGCCGGGGGCGCCGCCCTCGCCGGGGGCGGGCCGGTGCTTGCCGGGCGAGGCTCCCCGGCGCCCCCGGGCCTCGACGAAGAAGGTGGCCACCAGACTGAGTACAAATCCCAGCGCGCCCGCCATGACCAGGAACTGGAGCCTGGCCTTGGTCTGTGCCTCCGGCTTCTGCGGAGGCACGATCGTGGCCATCCGGATCATGGCGTCGGGTGTCACCGACTGCTGGGTCTGGAACTCCAGCAGCCGTTTCTCCGCGTACGTGGTGAGGATCTCGTCCGACTTCAGCACGGCGGCCGGGTCGGTCCCGACGACGCTCAGCCACAGGTAGGGGCCGAGCGCGTTGTCGGCGATCTTCGCCTCGTGCACTCCGGTGACGCCGAGGGACCTGAGGTCGGCCTTGGCGTCGTCGGAGTTGAGGTTGCGGGCCAGGCCGTCGGCCATCCCGGTGAGCGAGGCCTGGGTGCTCAGGAAGGGGTTGCCGTCGAAGGCCACCGTGGCCTTCTTCGAGTTCAGCAGGGTCACCGTGCTCTGCGACCGGTACTCCACCGGGACCAGCAGGTACACGGCGGCGGTGAGCGCCGCCGTGGTCAGCAGTCCGGGCAGCAGCACGTACCAGCGTCTGCGCATGACCCGCCAGATCTCCGCGAGATCCATGGTCTTCCCCTTCGCATTGCGTTTACAGCACGTGCTGTTGATCGGTGGCGGCCCTGCGCGGGACGAGGTCGGTCGGGCGCGGCCGGGTGTGCGCGGGCGGGCCGTCGAGGAGGACCGCGGCGATGCGCTCGCTCGCCCGGCCGTCCCAGAGTTCGGGGCAGCGCGGCACGGGCGGGTCGTCGAGGACCCGGTTCACGGTGGCCGTGATGCGCTCCGGATCCGTGCCCGCCAGCACGTTCGTACCCTCCTCGACGGTGATGGGACGCTCGGTGTTCTCCCGCAGGGTCACGCAGGGCACGCCCAGCGCGGTGGTCTCCTCCTGGATGCCCCCGGAGTCGGTGAGCACCACGCGGGCGGAGTCCTGCAGGGCGATGAAGTCGAGGTATCCGGCGGCCGGGACCAGCCGGATCCCGCCGGGTACGCCCAGTTCGGCCAGCCGCTCGGCGGCCCGCGGGTGCACGGGCAGCAGCAGCGGACAGCGGTCGGCGATCTCGCCCAGCGCCTTCAGCAGGCCTCGCAGGGCTCCGGGGTCGTCCACGTTGGCCGGCCGGTGCAGGGTGACCAGGCCGTAGCCGCCCCGGCTCAGCCCGTACCGGTCCAGGACGTCCGACTCCCTGGCCCGGTCCAGGTTGGCGAGCAGGGTGTCGATCATGACGTTGCCGACGACGTGGATCTGGTCCTCCCGGTAGCCTTCCGCCCGCAGGTTCACGGCGGCGTCGGGCGAGGGTGCCAGCAGGTAGTCGCTGAGCCGGTCGGTGGCGACCCGGTTGACCTCTTCGGGCATGCTCCAGTCCCGGCTGCGCAGCCCGGCCTCCACGTGGGCCAGCAGGGGGCCGGCCTTCGCGGTGACCAGGGCGCAGGCCAGGGTGGAGTTGATGTCGCCGACCACCACGACGGTGTCCGGGGCGAGTTCGTCGACGAGTGGCTCGAAGGCGGCCATCACCCGCCCGGTCTGCTGGGCGTGGCTGCCGGATCCGGCGCCCAGGTAGCGGTCGGGCGGGCGGATGCCGAGGTCGCGGAAGAACACGTCGTTCATCGACTCGTCGTAGTGCTGCCCGGTGTGGACGAGAATCACCTCGGCGCCGCGCCGCTCCAGTGCGTCCATCACCGGTTTGATCTTCATGTAGTTGGGCCGGGCCCCGGCCACGCAGACGATCCTGGTCACGGGTCAGAGCACCTCCACGGTGGGGCCGGAGACCCGGTTGCGGCAGTCGAGGACGAAGGAGGCGTGCTCGGTGACCATCTGGTAGTCGAAGGAGTCGTGGTCGGTGAGCAGGACCACCACGTCGGCGGCGGCCAGCTCCTTGCGGGTCGGTTCGACGCGGACGAGGCGGGCGTCGACCTTGATGCTCTCCACCACGTGGGGGTCGGCCGCGCGGACCTTGGCTCCCATGTCGAGGAGCAGCTGGGCGATGCGGACGGCGGGCGACTCCCGGGCGTCACCGGTGTTCTTCTTGTACGCGAGTCCCAGCAGCAGGACCTTGGAGCCGTTGACCGAGCGCCGCTTGGCGTTGAGCGCGTCGATGACGCGGCGCGTCACGTACTCGGGCATGTGGTTGTTGATGTCGTTGGCGAGTTCGACGAAGCGGAAGTTCTGGCCGAGTTCGCGCTGCACCCGCCAGTTGAGGTACGAGGGGTCGATCGGCAGGCAGTGCCCGCCGACGCCCGGACCGGGGGTGAACTTCATGAAGCCGAAGGGCTTGCTGGACGCCGCCTCGATGGCCTGCCAGACGTCGATGTCCAGGTGGCGGGCGAACATCGCGATCTCGTTGACGAGGGCGATGTTCACGTGGCGGAAGGTGTTCTCCAGCAGTTTGGCCAGCTCGGCCTCCTTGGGGGACCGCACCGGCACGGTGGTGTCGACGAGGTCCCCGTAGAAGGTCTCGACGGCCTTCAGGGACCGGGCGTCGACTCCGGACACCACCTTGGGGGTCTGCTGGAAGCCCCAGACGGTGTTGCCGGGGTCGATCCGCTCGGGGCTGTAGCCGAGGTGGAAGTCCTCGCCCGCGGTGAGGCCGGAGCCGTCCTCCAGGATGGGTGCGAACAGCTCCTCGGTGGTGCCTGGGTAGGTGGTGGACTCCAGGATGACGGTGGCACCCGGACGCAGGAAGCGGGCCAGGGTGTGTGCCGACTCCTCGATGTAGCGCAGGTCGGGGGCTCCGTCCTGTAAGGGTGTCGGGACGGTGACGACGGCGACGTCGAAGCCGCCGCAGTCCCGGGCCAGTTCGCTGGGGCGGTAGGTGCCGCGCGCCAGCGCGCGGGCCAGCCGTTCGGAGGAGACGTCCTCCACGTACGACTCACCGGCGGCGAGGCTCTTGACCCGCCGGGTGTCCACGTCGTACCCGATCACCTGGTGTCCGACCTCGGCGGCCCGGATGGCCAGCGGAAGTCCGACGTATCCCTGTCCCACGACGACGACGCGCATCAGTAACTCCTGTTCGCGGAAGGGGCGGACGGTGTGCGGTGGATGAGCTCCCGGACCGTCATGAGGAGGAAGGCAGCGTTGGTGGTGAGGTAGCGCTTGCCGAGACGGCGTGGTTCCTGGAGGGTGCGGTAGAACCATTCGAGTCCCATCCGCTGCCAGACCAGGGGGGCCCGCTTGGTGACGCCGGCGAGGATGTCGAAGGAGCCGCCGACGCCGTGGACCACGTGGGCGCCGGTGCGCTTGCCGTAGCCGGCGGTGAAGATCTCCTTCTTGGGCGAGGTCATGCCGAGGAACAGCAGCCGCGCCCGGCTGTCGGCGATGGCGTCGGCGATGCCCTCCTGGTCACCGTCGCCGAAGTAGCCGTTGCGGCTGCCGGCCACCCGCAGCTTCGGGAAGCGCCCGGAGATCTGCCCGAGCATCATCTCCAGGACCTCCTCCTGGGCGCCGAGCAGGTAGACGGGGATGTCCGCCACCTCGGCGGCGGCCAGCAGTCGCATGAACAGGTCGATTCCCGCGACCCGTTCGGGGAGCCGGACGCCCAGCACCCGGCCGGCCCAGACCACCGCCTGGCCGTCGGCCAGGACCAGGTCACAGCCGGCGACCGCCTCGGCGAGGCGGGGGTCGCGCCGCATGTTGACCAGCTTGGCCGCGTTGACCATGCCGATCTCGATCTGTTCGCCGCGCCGCACCGCGTCCAGGCAGCGCTGCACGGTCTCGTCCATGGTCAGCGGGTCGAGCGGGACCCCGAAGAGGGACTGTCGTCGTGTCATCTGCGGGGCCCCCCGAGCCAGGCGAAGAGCATCCAGCCGAACTCGTACGGTCGGCACTCGCGGTCCACGGCGCCGGGCCGGAAGATCCGGTCGAGCGGGGCGAGCCGGGCGCGCGGTGCCACCCGGGTGGTGAGCCCCCGGGCGGCCCGGACGGCCTTCTTCGGGTCGCCGCGGTGGACCTTGCGCCAGGTGACGCCGAAGTCCTCGCGGATCATCGGCTCCCGCGGGTTCCCGGTGCGGTCCGCGAGTTCGGGTACGTCGGTCATCCAGCGCAGCCCGCGGCGGATCGCCGCGCCGAAGTCGGTGCCGCCCGCCTCGGCCAGGTCGAACAGGGCGGTCGGGGCCATCGCGTGCTGGTGCACGCTGTAGACCGGGTAGCCCTCCACCACGCCGCCCTCGCGGGCGTCGTAGTGCCACCACCACTGTCCGCCGTCGCCTTGCAGCTCGCAGATACGGGCGGCGCAGGCGTCGGCGGCCGCGAGGGCCTCCGGGTCGTCTCCGCTCGCGTGCAGCCGGGCCAGTGCCTGCAGCGGGTAGGTCTGGTCGGCGAAACAGGCCACGTGGGACCGGTAGCCGTGGACCAGCCCGGGCCCGGTGGCGTGCGGGAAGAGCGGGCTGTCGCCGACCCTTGCCGCCAGCAGCCGTACCCGGGCCGCCGCGAGGCGCTCCTCCACGTCCTCCACGGGGCGCGCGGCCGCGAGTGCGGAGAGTACCCAGGCCGCCTCGACCGTGTACTGCGGCCGCCCGGGTACGTCGAGCGCGGCCACCCGGTCGAGGGCGTCGGCCAGTTTGGGATGGCCGGTCTCCGCGGCGGCCCAGGCGATGAGTGCCGCGTCGCCGAGGTTGACCACCCCGGGCAGCCGTTCCACGAGCAGGCCCGTGAACTCCTCGGCGGTGCGGCCGCCGAAGAGCGCGCGCTGCCGGTCCTCGGGCAGGAAGCGGGCTCCCAGCGCGGTGATCGCCGCGTACCGGGTGCTCGTTCCCCGCTGCTCCAGAACGGGCGTTCCCTCGGGTGAGATGACCCCTGCCCGGGTGAACACGAAGGTCTCGGCGTCCGGCAGGTACATCGCCGGGAGCCCCGCCTCGGCCAGCGCGAGCAGCCGTTCGGCGAGGGCGTGCAGCGACTGGTCCTCCTGGGCCAGTGCTCCTAATCGTGTGGTGTTCATCGGGTCCCCACCCCGATGCCCCTGGTGCTCCCCGCACCCCGTATGTCCGAGCTGTACGGCTCCAACACACCTACCCCCTCTGATCGTTCTCCTCGGACGGACCTGGCGGTCGTCGTTCCGTGGAGGGGGACTGCGCATGACGGCGTCCGTGCCCGCGGCGATGTCACGCCGATGGCACGAACCGTCCGAAGGCCGGCGTCTGGATCCCCCCAGCGATGCCTCGGACCGGGACACGCGTGAACGGCGGTGCCGGCAGGCGCGCGTGTGCCCGCGCCTGCCATGGCACTGCCCCGGTGCCCTCGTCGTACACAACCCCCCACCGAGCAAGGCCTGTTGCCTGCTCAGATCCCGTGTGCAGGGCCACGTTATGCCCGCGGATGTTCGTTGATTGTGGTTTTGAGGAAATGCCGGTGCCCTGAATTGCCGACATTCCGTCAGGTTCGCTCGATGAGCGTGCCGTCCTTCTCGTCGTGCAGCGCTCCGGTGCGCGGGCACTCCCACGCGCCCGGCTCCCCCTCGCGCTCCACCAGGCGGACCCCCGCCCGGCCCACCCACCCGATCCGCCGGGCCGGCACCCCCGCGACGAGCGCGAAGTCCGGCACGTCCTTGGACACCACGGCGCCGGCCGCGACGAGCGCCCAGCGTCCGACGCGTACCCCGGCCACGCACACCGAACGGGCCCCGAGCGAGGCCCCCTCGGCGACCACGACGCCGGCGGCCTCCCAGTCGCCGTCGCGCTTGATCCGGCCGTCGGGATCGACCGCGCGCGGGTAGAAGTCGTTGGTGAGCACCGCCGCGGGGCCGATGAAGACTCCGTCGCCGAGGACCGCGGGCTCGTAGACGAGTGCGTAGTTCTGCAGCTTCACGTGGTCACCGATCCGTACGCCGGGCCCTACGTACGCCCCGCGCCCCACGATGCACCCGCGCCCGAGCCGGGCCTCCTCACGGATCTGCGCCAGATCCCAGATCGTGGTTCCCTCACCGAGTTCGGCGCTCTCGTCGACCTGGGAGGAGGGTTGGATACGGACACTCACGGCGCGGTCCCCTAACGGCTGCGAGACATGCGGAAGCACAGGTGCACGACGTACGGATGTACGGAGTGCGCGCGTACGAGGCGAGCATATGCGCCGACGGGTCGGCCCATACGCAGATCAACCGACTGTTCACGCAACGCATTTGGGCCCGGGTCGGGACGGTGCGGTCGGCGCGGGCGCTCGGGAACGGAACCGAAGGCTTGGGCCGGCGGCCGGGAATGAGTGCCTGCCGCACACTCTGCCGACATCCGGACCCGGGTTCGGCCGTTCCCGCTCACGGATCGGCGCATTGGCGGGCGGAAAGAGCGGAAAGGGGTGAAACCCGATCGTCGGTAAGGCGTTAGAGGGGTGGCCCGCCGTTTCGCCCGCGGCGCAGACGAGAGTACGAGGAGCACGATGACAGACCCGAGGCCGGCCGGACGTGGTCGGATGAAGCTGGCAGCCCGATGCCGGGTGACCACGGAGGCCCCCGCCTTCGGGATGGCCGTCTTCTGCGCGATCCTCTTCAACGCCGCGTTGATGGGGGTGGAGACGTACAGCGGACTCGCCGCGGAGCACCGGCTCGTGCTGCAGGGCGCGGAGAACTGCTGCCTGGCCCTGTTCACCCTGGAGATGCTGCTGCGCGTGGGAGCCTGCGCCGACCGGCCGAAAGCATTCTTCCGCGACCCGTGGAACCTGTTCGACCTCGCGGTCGTCGCCTCCGCCTTCGTCCCGCTCGTCCGCGAGAACACCACCCTGCTGCGGCTGCTGCGCCTGGCCCGGGTCCTGCGCACCGCCCGCTTCCTGCCGCACCTGCGCATCCTGCTGATCGCGGTGGGCCGCAGCCTGCCCGGCACCGCCAGTTTCCTGTTCGTCGGCGCGCTGGTGCTGTACGTGTACGCCATGGTCGGCTGGGTCTGCTTCGCCAGGTCGGACCCCGGCCACTACGGCTCGGTGGGCCGCGCGATGCTCACGCTCTTCCTGCTGACCACGCTCGACGGCCTGACGGACGCCGTCCGCGCGGGGCTCCAGATCTCCCGGCTGAGCATCATCTACTACGCCTCCTACGCGCTGCTCGCCTCCTTCGTGCTCGTGAACGTACTCATCGGCGTGGTCCTCAACTCGCTCGATGAGGCACGCGAGATGGAGGACGAGGCGAACCGCGCCCCGGCCCCGGGCACGGATCCCGACGTCCGTGCGCGGATCGCCACCGCCCGCCGGGCCCTGGACGAGATCGAGGCGAGCCTGCCGGTGACGGCCGACGGCGGGCGGCCGGAGCGGCAGCTGGAGGCCTCGCACAGCGGGCCCTGAAGGCCGGGGCCCCGGTCATCCGTTCCCGGCATCGAGCAGCCTGATGTCCCACGTACCGTCCGAGCGCCGGACGCAGGCCCAGCGGTCCGGCGGGACGACCGACGAGAACTGCCCGACGATCGAGTCCGCTTCGAAAAGCACGCCTTCGAAGCGGACCCGGCCCCGGAACGTGGCGCGCGCGAAGTCCACCGGCCCTTCGAACACCGCCCCGGTGGACAGGAGCCCGCGCTCCCAGGTCGCCGACGCGAAGGAGACGGATCCCGCGAAGCCGGTCGCGCTCATCCCCGCCAGACCACGGAAGACGGCGCGGGTGAAGTCCGCCGTCCCGGCCACCCGCATCCCGTTCAGGTCCGCGGAGGCCTGCAGTACGGCTCGGCCGAAGGAGACGTCGTCGAGGAAGACCGCGTCCTTGAACCCCGCCGAGCCGCGAAAGCGCGTCCGGCGGAAGGTTGCCGCGCGGTGGAAACGGCTCCGGTCGAAGTCACCGACCTTCTGGAACACCGCGCCGTCGAAGGAGACCGGCCCACCGAAGACGGCTCCCGTGAAACCGGCCCGGCCTGCGAACACGGCCCGGACGAAGGAGGCGCGGTCCGCGAACTCGATGTCCGGCCGGTTCCAGTTGTCCACGAAGTACGCCCGGTCGAAGGTCGCCGGTCCCAGCCTCACGGGTCCCGGAGTACGCGGCTCCAGCGCCGTGAGCAGCCGTGGGAGCAGGCCGTGGTCGAAAGTGGTGCCCCGGAAGTCCACCGGCGCTCCCGGCTCCAGAGTGGCGAGGTACTCCCGCTGCGCCTCGGCCCCCAGATGCGCCAGGCACCGCTCGTACCCGGGCCGCCGGATCCCGATGCAGGCCCACGGCTCGGCCTCGGAGGCGTCGAGTCCGCAGGTCGGCCAGTCGACGGCCGTGTCCAGGAGCCCGTCGGCCTCCGTCAGTACCTGCCCGAGCACTTCGGCGCGGGGAGGGTCGCCGGCGCAGACCCAGCCCTCGTCCGCGGCGCCCACCCGCTCCAGGTGCAGCCGGGCGGGAAATCCGAACAGGTCGCCCAGATCCTCGTGCAGCCGGTGGGAGAGGGCCAGGACGAGAGACCCGGAAGGCGCCGTCAGCCGCAGCAGGTCCGCGATCGCCGGGTGCCGCACCAGCCGGTCGCTCTCCGCCGTGCCGGTGCCCACGGCCACGGCGAGCGAGGGGTGCAGGCCCTCCGTACGCCGGTCCCCGTACCCGGTCATGGCCGCGCGCAGTGCGGACAGGAGCCTGCCGGCCTTGGCGTGGGCGCCCGGCGCGTCCAGCCCGACGAGGAGCGGCGCGTCCCCCTCGCCGCCGGTCAGCCGCCCCGTGACGCCGGCGCGCGACATGAGCTCGACGAGCATGTCCCGCGTCTCCGCCGTCGGCGAGCTCCCGGTCGGGTACGCGCCGTCGGCGCCGGGCCGCACCGCCAGGGACACTCCGGTCCCCGCGTCCCCGTCCGGACGCAGCGGCTGCCCGGGCCCCTCCAGCACGGCGCGGAAGCCCGGCTGTTCCATCAGGGCGTCGGTCAGCAGGAACACCAGGCGGTTGGGCCAGACCGTGTGGACGACGCCGACCAGTGCGCCGTTGCGGGAGACCGGGCCGCCTCGGTAGTGCGTCCAGCTCTCCGGCTCCGCGGACAGCCGGACGACCTCGCCGTTGAGGTCACCGTCGTGCGGGGCCACCTCACCCGTCAGGGAGACCGGGTCCCCCTGGTCCGTACGGCCGTCGATGCGGACCCGGGCAGACCGGTGGTCCGCGGGCAGCCAGGGCAGCGGGTCCGCGCAGACGGCCGGATCCACCAGGTCCTCGTCGGCCTGGAGCAGCAGCATCCGGGGCACCGCGTCGTCCCACCAGACCGTGCGGCAGGGAACCTCCCGGTCGCCGGGCCCGGCCCAGACCGACGCGCCGGCGGGCAGCTGCGCGTCCCCGACCGTGAGGACCAGCCTCGGCGTCAGCAGGGTGCCGACCTCCTGCGGCTCGGGCATGGCGTCGTAGCGGACCCGGACGACCCGGTCGGCCAGGCCCGGCTCCCGCGGGGGGCGCGCCGCGAACGGCAGGGCGCCCTCGGCCACCGTGCGCACGCCCTGCCGGCCCGTGGTGACCCGGGTCGCGGAGAAGTCCGGGCCGGTGCTCCGGTTGCGGGACATGAACTCCCAGACGCGGCGGCGGACCAGCTCCCGTACGGCGGCCACGTCCCCGCGCAGCTGCGAGCCGAGCAGCGCCTCCCGGACGCCGGGCAGGAACTCGAACTCCACCTCCCCGGGGTCCCGTTCGTCCGCCCAGGTCTCGAAGAGCCCGCCGAGGGCGACCTCGGCGAGGTGGCCGTGCTCCGAGTCGCTCAGCAGGGAGCGCCGGACGAGGGTCATCACCGGCAGGGTCAGCGGTACGGCGGCCAGGTGGGCGGCGAGTTGCTGGGCCGTCGGCGAGGCGCTCGCCCGGAAACGTTCCACCACTTCCAGCGCGCTGCGGCCGCCGCCGGGGGCGGGGTCCTCCGGGGCGCTCGCGGGGGCGGGTTCCGGGTCCAGGCGCAGACAGGCGAGGCGCCGCCACCGGCCGTCCCCGGAGACCACCCGCACCAGCCCGGCCAGGCTGCCGGAGGCGACTCCGACCACGGGGACGACGGGCGGGGCGGCGGTGCGGCGGCGTCCGGCGCGGGCGCGGCGGGCGGCCGGTACACACTGCCAGGAGCGGGTGGCGGCGGCCGGCCGGTCGGCGCGGACGGCGAAGGGGACGGGCCGGACGGCGCCGCGGGTCCAGAGGCGTTCGGGCAGGACGTTCAGTACGGCCACGGCGTTATGGGCGCACCAGTGCCGGAGCATGCCCCGCATCGGGGCCTCCCGCCACCCTCCCGCCACGGTGTCGGAGAGGACGAGGATCAGCCGGCGGCCCGCCGGGTCGGCCAGTTCGAGGGGGTTGCGGGGCGGTCCGCCGTGGCCGGGGGTGACCTTCGGCGTGGCGCCGGGGCCGGTGCCGGTCAGCTGCCAGGTGCGCACGTCACGGAAGACCCCGCTGCGGGTCAGGACGCGGCGGAGCTCGTCCACGTGGTCCGACCAGAGCAGCATGGAGTGGTGGGTGTCGACGACCAGTGCCAGGTCCAGCCAGCGGCTCTCGGCGGGGCGCAGGACCGGGGTCGTCACCATCCGCTCGATGCTGCGTTCCACGGTGAGCTGCTCGTCCAGTTCCTCCCCGGGGCCGCCGATGGAGCGGCGGCCGACGGGCCGCAGGGAGCGCATCAGGGCGAGCGGGTCGTCGAGGGAGGCGGCGCGGGGCAGTCGCAGGGGTGAGCCCCGGCGTTCCGTGGCGTCGTCGGCCGGTTTCCCGGCGGCGTCGCGCCGGGCGGCGGGGAAGAGCTGGACGGCCGGCTCGCCGTCGGGCGGGGCGCCCTCCCCGGGGTAGGGGCCGGGCTCGGGTGCAGGGGGGTCGG
>NZ_JBSGZP010000105.1:0-14949 GCF_053611065.1 Streptomyces sp. NPDC054840 | reverse complement strand
GAGCCTAACCGGATCCGGCGTCTGGGCAGCCCGACCGCCCGGACCCTGGGACGAAAAAGGGACCGAATACCCCTCTTCCGGGACATAGGTCGCTTGATCATCGGCCTTCGGGGGCCGCACGCGGCACCGCCCGACGCGTGGGTCACGCGCCGGGCGGCGGAAATCCTGCACGGGGTCAGCTGACGCCGTGTACATGTTCCTGCGGCTTTGCCGCAGTGTTCAGCTGAGCTTCAGCTTCTGACCCGGGAAGATCAGGTCGGCGTCCGACACGATGTCCTTGTTCAGCTCGAACAGCTTCTGCCAGCCGCCCTTGACACCGTTGGTCTCGGCGATGGTGCCCAGGGTGTCGCCCGACTTGACCTCGTACGAGCCGTTGCCGGTCTTCGGCGCGACCGGAGCCTCGGCGCGCTCGGAGCGGGTGGTCGGAGCCTCGGGGCGCTTGGTCTCCTGCTTCGGCGCGGCCTTGGTCTCGGTCTTCTTGGTCTCGGTCTTCTTCGTCTCGGCCTTGGGCTTCGACTGCGGCTTCGACGCCGGGGCCGCGGCGCCGCCACCGGCGTAGGAGGAGCTCGACAGACCCTTGCCGCAGGACGGCCAGGCGCCCTTGCCCTGGCTCTTGAGGACCTTCTCCGCGACGGCTATCTGCTGGGCCTTGGTGGCCTGGTTGGCCTGCGCGGCGTAGGACTTGCCGCCGAAGCCGGACCACGTGGAGGGCGAGAACTGCAGGCCGCCGTAGTAGCCGTTGCCCGTGTTGATGGCCCAGTTGCCACCGGACTCGCACTGCGCGACCTTGTCCCACTCGGACGCGGTGGCGGCGCTGGCGGTGCCCGCGGCCATCAGGGGGGCGGCCACGGCCACGCCGGCGACACCGGCGAGCGTGACGATCCGGACAGACCGCTCGATTGCAGTACCGCGACGGTGCTTGCCCTTGCCGGAAAGCAGCATGGAGTTTCTCCTCACCGACGCCTACGAGGTGAGCTGTCGGGTTCGGGCGAGTGAGTTGCCCGGCCGTGCGACCTAGCGCACGTCTTGACCCCAAGCCGGTGGCGTGACCGTCTCTCAACGGCCGCTCCCGGCACCTACCTTGGTTCCCCCGCTCCTGCCTTCGGCGCTTGACGCGACGACTGTTCCCTCCGTCCGCCGGCAGGATTCGGCGATGCGGTCGAAGGAGCTCGCGGTGGCGAGCGATTCAGAAGGTAGACAGGTCTCTCCCCGATGTTCAACGAGCAACATCGGGGAGAAACGGCCCCTACTTGCGCTCCCCGCAGCGGTGTTTGCGCAGGTGAGGGCGGGGTTTGCGCAATGCCCGGGACGGGACACGCCAGTTGACCCGAAGAGACACATGTCTCACTTACAGAAATCCGACATTCAACTCTTTACGGGTAACTGAACTGTCCTTATTCGGCGGTTAGATCCAGGTTCTGACCGGGCTTGATGAGGTTGGCGTCCTCGCCGATCACCTGCTCATTGGCCTGGTAGAGACCGTTCCAGCCCCCCTTTACACCCTTGGCAACCGCGATGGTCGCCAGGCTGTCGCCCGCCTGGACCGTGTAGACGGGCTTCGACGCGGCGTCAGGCAGAGCCGACGGACCGGACTCCGGCGCACCGCGGTGCTTGCCGCTGCCCTCGACAGGAGTGGTCCCGGTGGTCTGCGGGACCGCCGGGGCCGCAGGGCCGTTCGGGTCGACCGGGGGCAGTCCCGGCGTGACGGGCGAGGTGGTGGGCGGCACGGTCGGGTGCGTGGGCAGCGTCGGGTCGACGGGGTTGGCCGGCGTACCGGTCGGACCGCCGGGCAGGACCGGAGCCGTCGGGTCGGCCGGGGGCGTCGTCGGGATGTCCGGCGCGGGCATGACGGGCAGTCCGATGGAGGGGGCGTCGGGAATCAGGTAGGGGGTGCTGGACGGGCTCGGAGCCGGGGTCGGCGACCCGTAGTCCGTGGACGGCTTGCCGCCCCGGGCCGACGGAACGGCGTCGTCCGGGCGGGACGGCGCGGGGGCCAGCGGGCCCTGGCCGCCGGGCAGACCGGGGTCCACCTTCGCGGCGGGGCCCTCCTGGACCAGGCCGGCGGAGGCCGCGCACAGCGGCCACGCCTGCGGTCCCGTGGAGCCCAGCACCCGCTCGGCCACCGCGATCTGCTGGGAGCGGCTCGCCAGGTCCGGGCGCTCGGCGAACTCGAGCCCGCCGGCGCTCTGCCACTCCTCCTGGGTGAACTGGAGTCCGCCGTAGGCACCGCTGCCGAAGTTGGCGCTCCAGGAGCCGCCGCTCTCGCACTCGGCGACCTTGTCCCACGTGGACGTGTCGGCGGCGGTGGCGCTGGTGGCGGCCAGCAGAGGCATGGCCAGCGCAGAGCCAGTGACTCCGGCTGTGACGACCAGCGCGGGGACCTGGCGGGGGCGTCTGTGACGGCCGTTCCCGGAGAGCATGAGCGATCACCTTTCGCATAACAGCGGGGTAACGGCAGAACCTAGCGGCCTTCGAACGATTGTCACAAGTTCAAGCCGGACCTGACTTTTCATCAGGTTTCGCTCAAGTGTTTTGAGCCGCGAATCGAACGGGAAGAGTACGTAGCCCTCGCATGATCAACCCCCCGCGCCAGCGCAGGTCTTGGGGCGGAACAGCCAGTTCCAGATCGGGCAGACGCGTCAGCAAAGTCGCGAGCGCCGTTTGGCCTTCGAGCCGGGCGAGCGGGGCACCCACGCAGTAGTGGATGCCGTGCCCGTATCCGAGGTGCTGGTTGTCGGTCCGGGAGAGGTCGAGGGTATCCGGGTCCGCGAAGCGCTCCGGATCCCGGTCGGCGGCGGCGAGGACGACGAGCACCGGATCACCCACCTCGATCCGCATGCCGCCGAGGGTCAGCGGCTCGGTGGCGAACCGCCAGGTGGCCAGCTCCACCGGGCCGTCGTACCGCAGCAGTTCCTCGACCCCGGTGGCCAGCAGTCCGCTCTCCCCGGCGGCGAGGGAGAGCTGGAGGCGCTCGCGCTGTCCGGGGTTCATGAAGAGGGAGTGCACCCCGTTGCCGATGAGATTCACGGTGGTCTCGAAACCGGCGAAAAGCAGGATGAAGGCCATGGCGGTGGCCTCGCCCTCCGTCAGATGATCCCCGTGGTCGCTCGCCCGGATCAGGTCGGAGATCAGGTCGTCACCCAGATCATCCCTTTTGCGGTGGATGAGTTCACCGAGGTAGGTCCGCATCTGCTTCACCGACCGGGCCACCCCGCCGCGCGGGCCGCCACCGTGGCGGATCATCATGCCGGCCCAGTCACGGAAGTCGTCCTGGTCCTCGCGCGGCACCCCGAGCATCTCGCAGATGGCGTAGATGGGGAGCGGGAAGGCGAACTCGTGAATGAGATCAGCCTCACCTTTCCCCGCGAAGGCGTCGATCAGGTGGTCGGTGAGCGCCTGCACCCGAGGGGCGAACTCGGCGACCCTGCGCGGGGTGAACGCCTTGGACACCAGCCGCCGCAGCCGGGTGTGGTCCGGCGGGTCGATGTTGAGCAGGTGCGTCATCAGCTCCGCCTTGCGCTCCCCCGGGATCCCGGTCTTGCCCTTGGCGTGCGCGGGCTCCGCGTGGTGCGCCGGGTTCTTGCTGAGCCGCTGGTCGGCCAGGGCCTGACGGGCGTCGGCGTACCGGGTGACGAGCCAGGCCTCGACCCCGCTGGGCAGCTTGGTGCGGTGCACGGGGGCGTGCTCGCGCAGCCAGGCGTAGGCCGGGTAGGGGTCGGTCGCGAACTCCCAGTCGAAGAGGGTGGGGCCCTCGGTGGAAGGGATGTCGGCGGAAGTGTCCGCGGGGGTTTCGGCGGGGGTTCGGGGGGTCTGCTCATGCACCTGATGACCGTATCCCGGCGCCGAGCCACCATCCGATATGAGTGATTCGTCGCGGCTGTCCGTAGATCGGCCATCTCTTGACCTGAACTTCTCCGGCATTCCTACTTTCGGTTTTGTGGATGTCAGGATCTTGAAGAGCAGTTTCGCGGTGGTGGAGCGACGGGCCGAGCACGCCGTCAAGTTCTTCTACTCCCACCTCTTCTGGCACAACCCCGGAGTCCGCGCCCTCTTCCCGGACTCCCTCCACGACATGGAACGCCAGCGGGACCGGCTCTTCGCCGCGCTCACCCACGTGATCGCCCACCTCGACGACGAGACCCTCGGCCCTTACCTGCGCGACCTGGGACGCGACCACCGAAAGTTCCTGGTCCGCCCCGAGCACTACGCTGCCGTCGGCGCCAGCCTGCTCGCCGCACTCGCGGAGACCTCCGGCGGGGCGTGGACCCCACTCGTCGAGAAGGCCTGGGCCGAGGCCTACCAGGTGATGGCCGACGCGATGACGGCCGGCGCCGCCACGGGCGAGGGCCCGCCGTGGTGGGACGCGGAGGTCGTGCGCCACCTCCGTTACGGACCGGACATAGGCGTCCTGACGCTGCGGCCGCACGCCCCCTTCCCCTATCTTCCCGGCCAGTACACGAGCGTGAGCAGCGAACGTCTCCCGACGACCTGGCGCACCTACTCCATCGGCAACGCCCCCCGCCCCGACGGCACCCTCGACCTGCACGTCAGCCGGGTCGACGGGGGCCGGCTGAGCACGACCCTGGTCCGCGAGACCCGGCCGGGCGACGTGCTGCGGCTCGGCGCCGCCGGCGGGCAGCTGACCTTCCGCCGCGACGACCGCCCGGTCAGCCTCATCGCCGCCGGCACCGGCTGGGCGCCGATCCGGGCCCTGGTGGAGGATCTCGCGGAGCGCCCTCCCGATCAGGACGTACGGCTCTTCGTGGTGGCGCGGGACGGCGCGCACCTCTACGACCGCCCGCTCATCGACGCGTACGCCGCCCGCTGCTGCCGGCTCGCCGTCACCTACATCACGCCCGCCCCCGGGCAGCACCGCAACCAGGCCACCGACCGGCTCGCGACCGCACTGGGCAACCGGGGCCTGTGGCCGGACCAGGACGTCTACCTCAGCGGTCCGCCGCAGTTCATCGACGAGACCGCCCACCTGCTCCAGGAGCTGGGCGCCCGTCCCGCCCGTCTCTTCCACGACGCGGTTCCGGCCCCGAGCCACGGGTACGGGGAGCGCCCGCTGGGCTTCGGCGAGTGGTTCCTGGACCGCCCGGCCTCCCAGTGGCACAACCCCTCGGCCCGTGCGCCCAGGGAGTACGAGGAACGGGACGTATGAGGAACGGGACGGGCCGCTACTCGCCCGGCTCCGCGAGGCCCTCGGCCGCCCGGATGGCGTCCCGGTAGGCGCGGGCCGCCGCGCGCAGCGCGGTCTCAGGGTCGGTCCCCGCCGCCTCGGCGCGTGCCGCGAGCTCCAGCAGCTCGTACCCGATGCCCTCGCCGCGGGGCAGATCCACGGCCACGCCGCCGGTACGGGCCCGGCCCGCGAGCTTGGCCGCGAGCGCCAGACCGGGCTGGCCCACCGGGATCCCGTCGGTGACCGACTCCCGCCGCTTCTCCACCGCCTTGGTGCGCTGCCAGTGCGCGCTGACGTCCTCCGGGGTCTCGGCCTGCGCGTCGCCGAAGACGTGCGGGTGCCGGTGGATCAGCTTCGTGACGAGCGCCCCGGCCACGTCGTCGATGGAGAAGGCCTCGTCGGGATCCTCGTACTCCTCGGCGATCCGGGCGTGGAAGACCACCTGGAGCAGTACGTCGCCGAGCTCCTCGCGCAGTTCCTCCCGGTCCCCGTCCTCGATGGCCTCGACCAGCTCGTACGCCTCCTCGATCGCGTACTTGGCCAAGCCCCGGTGGGTCTGCCGGGAGGTCCACGGGCACTCGCGCCGGACCCGGTCCATCACCTGGACCAGGTCGAGCAGCCGCGCGCCCGGCAGGTCGTACGAGCCCGGCAGGAGTTCCAGGTCGGGCATGGAGACCCGGCCCGAGCCGGCCAGCCGGGCCAGCCCGTCGGTGAGCCGCCGGTCACCCTCGCCGCCCGGGAGCACCACGACCGTACGGCCGCCCGCGCAGGCCTCGACCAGCGCGTGCGCGTCCGGGCTCTCGAACACGACCTCGATGCCCGCCTCCCGCAGGTACGGCAGCTGCGGGTGCCCGGGGTCGGCACACAGCACCCGGTCCGCGGCGTGCAGGGTCTGCCACGCCGGCCAGGACAGCACGCCGGGGGCGACCCGGTGGCTGGTGGTCAGCAGGACGATGCGGCCCGTGGGCTCGTCGGCGTCGGCGGTGGCGGTGGGTTCGGAGTGGTCGGTCACCCTCCGAACCTACCTCCGACGCGCCGGCCCACGGTCCGCGGGGAGCCCGGAGCGTCAGGCTCCGGCGGGGGCGGCCTCGGGCCGCGTCCGCTGGGTGATCCAGGGCGTCTCCCCGGTGCCGAGCTTGATCTCCCTGGCGTCCCAGGCGCCGTAGCGCGGGTTCACCTCGATGTGCAGGGCCTCGACGGCGGCGCGGGCCGGCTCCTCCAGCTTCCCGGCTCCGTACTTGGCGGTCAGGGCCGTGAGGAGCACCCGGTCCCGGAGGAAGCGGTCGACCTGGCCGGGGGCCATGGCCCCCTTCTGCAGGAGCAGTGCCTCGAACTGCTCGTTGCCGCCGTTCTCGTCGACGTACGCCTTGCGTTCGTCCTCGATGCTCTTCCGGGTGGCCGTGAGCCCGGCGGTGTCGGCCATCTTGTCGATGATCCGGCTCTGGAGGAGGGCGTCGAGCTTCTGCCGTTCCAGGTGGGGAGTGCCGGCGATGAGTTCGGCGGCGGCCTGCCCGGAACGGTTCTGCGCCGCGCGCACGTCGTTCACCTGGGCCTGGAGCGCGGAGGTGGTGATCCGTTCGCCGCCCACGACGGCCGCGGTGCCGGGGCGCGGTTCGCCCGAGCAGGCGGACAGCAGGGGCGCCGCCACGAGCAGGGCGGCGGAGACGGAGAGCGCTGTGCGACGGTGCAAAGGAGCCTCCAGGGCCGGGAGATTGTGCGTCGGTGCACAAAGGGCCGTGCGGTGATCGATGTTATGAGGTCACGGTGATCCGGACCACCGGTTCGACCAACGATTCGCGCGCGGACGGAACACGCACCGTTCATAAGGGAGCCGGCGGGCTCCCGTGGGTCCGGCGCGCCACCCGTCACCCATCCTGGGTACCCCGCCGCCCGGACGACGGCCCGGATCGGCCACCGGCAACCCTGAGGCCATCCTTCGGTCACCCGGCACTGCCAAGGTCGGCCCACCATGTCGACCACGCACCGCTCGCCGCGCTCCTTGCCGCCCACCGCGCCGCGTCCCGCACCGCGCCGCCCTCCGCGCCGCCGGAGTGGGCTCGGCTCGGGGCTCGCCGCCCTGCTCACGGCGGTGGCCGTGTGCGCCGGGGACGCCGCCGCCCGCGTGTTCCCCTACGGACCGCGCCACCGCAGCGTCAACGACCTCGGCAACCAGTTCGTCCCCTTCCACGCGCAGCTGTGGGACCTCCTGCACGGCCGCGCGGAAGGCGGGCTGCTGTTCAACTGGCGCTCCGGTTACGGCATGAGCTTCCTGCCGGACCTGGGCACCTACCTGACCAGCCCCTTCGCCGTCCTCGTCGGGCTCTTCCCGCGCACGGACATCGACCTCGCCGTGTACGTCGTCACCGTGCTCAAGATGTCGGCCGCGGCGGCGGCGACGGCCTGGCTGCTGCGCACGCAGCGCCGCGGGCCCTGGTGGGCGGCCGGGCTGCTGGGGGCCTCGTACGCGCTGTGCGGCTGGTCGGTGATCGAGGCCTCGTACAACCCGATGTGGCTGGACGGGCTGATCGCCTTCCCCCTCCTGTGCCTGACCGGCGAATGGGCCCTGCGCGGGCGCCGGATCCTGCTGGCGCCGCTGGTCGTCGCGGTCTGCTGGACGGCGAACTTCTACACCGCCTACATGGCGACGCTGGGTGCGGCGCTGGTGCTCCTGGTACGGGTGATGCTGACCCGGGAGGGCGTGCGCACCCGGCTGTCGGTGATCGCGCGGGGCGCGGGGACGACCGTGCTCGGGATCGCGCTCGCGGCGCCCGTGCTCCTGCCGCTCTTCCTCAGCTCCGGACAGGCGTACCCGGGGTGGGACAGGGAGTTCGCGCCGGTGTCCTGGGCGGACCTGTTCGCGCGGCTGCTGCCGGTGACGTACTCCTTCTCCTCCCCCGCCGTGTTCGTGGGCACCGGAACCCTGCTGCTGTTGGCCGCCCTGCCCTTCCACCGGGCGGTCCCCGCGCGCACCCGGCTGTGGTGGGCGGGGCTGACCATAACCGTGGCGCTCTCCCTCCAGTGGGCGCCCACGCACCTGGCCTGGCACCTCTTCGCCACCCCGAACGGAAGCCCTTACCGGCAGACCTTCGTGCTGGCCGGGATCGCCGTGATCGCCGCCTGGACCGGGCTGGCCGCCGGCCTGCCGCGGCTTCCGGCGCTGGCGGCGGGTGCGGGCGTACTGGCGGCCGCCGTGCTGTGGGCGTACGACAGCCCGCTGGTGACGGCGGCGGGCTACACGCTGTTCGGCGGCGGGCTGGCGCTGGCGGGTGCGGCCTGGTGGGCGCTGCGCCACCGCCGGCTCGTACGGCCGGCGGCCGGGCTGCTCGCCCTGGTCCTGCTGGCGCAGGCCGCCGCCACCACCGCCCACGGCCACCGGGGCAAGCTGGGCGGCCTGGACGACTACCCGTCCTGGGGGCCGGCGCACACCGCGCGCGCCGACGCCCTGGCCGCCGCCGAGGGCTGGCCCGCGTACCGCACCGACCCGGGGCGGCCCGCCCTGACGGGCAACGACCCGCTGCTGCTCGGCGGCGAGGGCGGCTCGTACTACAGCAGCCACACCCCGGACGTGTTCACCCGCACGATGGTCGCGCTCGGGGCGGGCTGGACCTCGCGCGGACGCAACGTACAGAGCATCGACAACCCGGTGACGGACGCCGTCTTCGCGGTGGGCGCCCGTCTGCGGCCCGACGGCACGGTCCGCCGCGCCGAGGTGCCCCCGCTGGTGACGACCCGCCCGCCCGGCGCCGCCGTCTCCTACGCCGACGACTCCCCCTTCGCCAACCAGGAGGCACTGCTGGGCGCCCGGGTGTACGAGGACCCGCTCCCGCCCGGGGCCTGCCGCGCGGGCACGGAGGCCTACCTGTGGGCCCCCGAGTACAACGCGACGGCCCGCCTCGCGGACGGCCCCGCCTTCCGCCTGAACGGCAACGCCCCCCGCAACCGGGCGGCCCTCCAGCCGCTCGGCCCCTCCCGCGGGGCCTCCTCGGCCCTGGTCTTCGACGCCGCCCCGCCCCCGCGGTGGGCCCTTTCCTGCCTGGACCGGACGCGGCTCGACACCGCGGTGGCCGGCCTGCGGGCCACGGCGGCGACCTCGGTCCGGGTCGGGTCGTCCGAGGTCCACGCCACGCTCCCGCCGGGCACGACGGGCACGGCGGTCCTCTCGGTCCCCGCGATCGCCGGCTGGACCTGCAACGGCCGCCCGGCCGCCGCCCACCTGGGCCTCGTGGCGATCCCGCTCTCCCCCGGCACCACCCGGGTGAGCTGCGCGTTCCGCCCGCCGGGTCTGGTTCCGGGACTGGCGATCGCGGCGGCCGCGCTCGGGATCCTGCTGGTCGCCACCTTGCGGGTGCGGCGGGCCAGGCGTCCGGCGGGCGGAGCGGTGGAGGAGCTCAGCGGACCTGGCTGAGCCAGTGCAGGGTGCGGCGAATCTCGGCCGGGAAGGGGTGGGCCGGGCCGTGCAGCCGTTCCGCGTCGAACAGGAGCCGGGCCAGGGTGTCGTGGGCCGCCTGGCGGTCGCCGAGGGAGAGCAGCAGGTGGGCTATCCGGCGGCGGACCTCCAGCGGCAGGCCCGGGTCCGGGTTGGCGTAGTGGTTCTCGAAGAACGGGAGCAGCGAGCGGTACTCCGCCAGGGCGGCGGCCGGCTCGCCGAGTTGCTCCAGGCACTGGGCCGAGTCGTAACGGAAGCGCAGCGACTGGGGGTCACCGGCCGGGAACTCCTCGGCGAGGCGGCGCAGTTCCGGAAGGGCGCGCCGGTACTGGCCGTCGTCCATGAGCGTGGCGGCGTACTGCTTGCGCAGGGAGCGGACCACAGGGGAGTGCTCCCCGTGCTCGGCGGCCGCCGCCGGGAGGATGCCGCCGAGGATGTCCACGGCCTGGGTGAGCCGTCCCTCGTCCAGGAGCTTGCGGGCCTCGTCCACGGCGCCGGGGACATCGGCCTTCGGCGGCGCGGGCGGGCTGCTCGGCCGCGGGGGGACGGCCGCGGCCCGGTCCGGCCAGGGCGCCTGCGGGCGCAGGAAGGGCCGGGTCGGGTCGAGCGGGCCGGACGGAGTACGGCTGTCGCGGGCGGGCAGCAGCGGGGCCAGGGCCTCGTAGACCTCCTGGGCGGAGGAAGGCCGGTCCTGCGGGTCCTTGGCGAGGAGGTGGAGCAGGAGCTTCTCCAGCTCCGGCGGGATCTCCGGGCGCATCTGGCGGACCGGGAGCGGAGGCTCGTACAGGTGGCGGTGCAGGACCCCGAGGGCGGTGGATCCGGCGAAGGGGACGTTTCCGCTGAGGAGTTCGTACAGCAGCACGCCGAGGGCGTACAGGTCGGTGTACGGGCCCACGGCTCCGCCCATGGCCTGCTCGGGCGCCATGTAGGCGGGGCTGCCGATGGGCGAGCCGGTGCTGGTGAGGCGGGTGGTGTCGGTGTCCATCACCGAGGCCACGCCGAGGTCCAGGACGAGCACGGTGCCGTCGGGGCGGACCATCACGTTGCGCGGCTTCAGGTCCCGGTGCACGATCGGCACCGCGTGCACGGCCGACAGGACCGAGCACAGCTGCGCGACGACGGCGACCGCCCACTGCCAGGGGTAGGGGTCGTGCTCGGCGAGGTGGTCGGCGAGGTCGGCGCCCTCCACGTAGCCCATGACGAGGAAGAGTTCGTCGCCGTCGCTGCCCGCGTCGTGCACGGTGACCAGGCCGGGGTGGTCGACCTGCGCGGTGACCCGGCACTCGCGTACGAAGCGGCGGCGCAGCTCCTCGGCGACCGTGCCGGGGCCGGCGACCTTGTCGGGGCGCAGCAGTTTCACGGCGACCCGGCGGTCGAGGCGCCGGTCGTAGGCGGTCCAGACCTGGCCCATGCCGCCCTGGCCGAGGACGGTCGCGAGCTGGTAGCGGTCGCCGATGAGCCGGTCGGTCACTGCTGCGGGTCCTGGAACGGGGTCTGGTGGGGATCGTGGCGGGGTCCCCCGGCCGGCGGGGTCTGCTTGCGCAGCAGCTCGCTGAGCTCGTCGAGCTCGGCACGGACCTGCCCGATGCGCGGGGGCGGGGTCGGCTGCGGCGGCACCTGCGGAGGTGCCGGGACCGGCGTCGGGGTCGGGACCGGCGTCGGGGTGGAGGGCCGGGTGGTGGCCGTGGCGGGCGGGTACCCGTAGGCGGGTCCGGACGACTGCGGGTGGGCGTACGGAGCGGACTGCGCCGGGTACCACTGCGCGGTCGGGGCCGTCCGCCGGGCCTCGTGGTGCTTGATGTCGGCGACGAGGAAGTACACGCAGATCGCGAAGCCGGTGAAGATCGAGCCGCCGGCCCCCAGGTTGCCCTGCCAGCCGTTGACGTCGGGCGTGGGGTCGATCTGGATGAGCGTCATCCACACGACGGCGAGCACACCGCTGACCACCATCAGCGCCCAGTCACGGGACTTGCGGGTGACCAGGGCGAGTCGCAGCAACGAACCCCAGGCGAGGAAACCGCAGCTGAGGATGGGCAGCAGCACGAACACCACGCGCAATGCCATCACACCCCCGGAATCGGACTGGGGGCCGTGCTGCGGCGGAAGGCCGGGGCCGTGCATCGCTGCTCCTGACGGGCCGTGCGGAAGACGTTTCGGGTCTGAGGGTATACAGCGTTCCCGGCCAGGGGTGAGGGGATGCGCGCAACCGTTGCACGCTCGCTGCACGGCCGTTCACTCCGGCGTGACCGTGCCGTCCGAGAGGCCGTCGTGGAAACCCTGCACGAGTTGTTCGCCGAGCCGCCCCGCCAGCCGTAGCGCGTCCTCGAACTCGGCGAGCGCCCGGAAGCGCAGCCCGTAGCTCTGCTGCTGCGCCAGGGGCAGCCGGGGCAGCTGGAGCCTGCGGACGTCGAGCCGGGTGACGGTGGAGGCATGACTGCTGGCGCGGCGGGTGTTGGCGGTGCCGCGCAGGAATCCGGCCAGGAACCACGGGTCGAGGGCGGCCGGGTCGGGGCGCAGCAGGGCCAGGCCCCGGCCCGGTACCGCGCCCGCGGTGGCCTCGTCGACGACCCGGGCGACGGCGGCGCCGCCGACGAGGGGGACGAGGACGTCACCGGGGGCGGTGAGCAGGGGCTCGTCGGCGGTGGGGGCCAGGGTGCCGGAGGGGCCCCCTCCGGTGTAGACGTCCTGTTCGGTGAGGACGGGGGCCGAGCCGGTTCCGCCGCCGCTGCCGGTGTGCAGTTCCAGGGCGCCGGCGCGGGCCAGTTCGCCGACGGTGGTCATCGGCGGCCTGGCCGTACCCCCGGCGGGTGCCACCGCGGCCGGCGGGGTGAGCCGGGCGGCCCTGCCGAGGGTCTCGCCGAGCCGCTCCCGTACGGCGCTCAGCTCGGCGGGACCGCCCCCGGCGGCCGGCGGGGGCAGGTGGCGGGCGGGGGTCAGGTCCACGTCGTCGTCCAGCAGCTCGATGACGGGGACGACGCGGCTGACACCCGGCTCCTCGGCCACCGAGCCGGTGCGGTCGTACGCGCTCCAGGCGTTCTCCACCGCGTCGTGCACGGCGGGCCACACGGAACGGAGTTGAGCGTCGGCGGCGAGGGCCGCGGTGTCGATGAGCAGCAGCCCGGCCGGGGGCGCCGCGTGCGGGGCGGGCCGGCGCAGCACCCACAGGTGCAGGGGGATCCCGTACGGGGGCGCCGCGCCGGCCGGGAGCGCGACGACGGCCCGCAGCGCGCCGCGGCGCAGCAGGTCGGCGCGGATGCGGCGGCCGGATCGGCGGGCGGCGACGGCGGGCGGCATGAGCAGTACGGCGATGCCGCCCTCGCGCAGGTGGGCCAGGGCGTGCTGGATCCAGGCGAGTTCGGATTCCGTGCGGGCCGGGAAGCCGTACTCCCAGCGCGGGTCGTAGGCCAGTTCCTCGTGGCCCCAGCCGCGTTCGTTGAACGGCGGGTGGCAGAGCACGGCGTCGACGGTGTCCTGGGCGAAGGCGTCGGCCCGCAGGCTGTCGGCGGCGGCGGCGCGGACCTCGGGCGTTCCGTTCAGGGCGAGGCGCAGGGCGGCGAGGGCGGCGAGTTCGGGCGCGGAGTCCTGCGCGTACAGGGCGGTGGCGCCGGGGACGGCCCGCAGCAGGGTGCCGGTGCCGCAGGCGGGGTCGAGGACGGTGCGGGAGGAGGGCCCGGCGAGGGCGGCCATGAGCCCGGCGAGGCCGTCCGGGGTGAGCGTGTACTGGCGGGGGTTGGCGTCGAGGTGGCGCCCGAGGAGGAACTCGAAGGCCTGGCGGGCCCCGAGCTCGGCGGCGAGTTCGGCGGCGGCCCGCAGCAGGGGCATGGCGGCCGGGCGCAGCGGGATCTCGGCGAGCGCGTGGGCGGGGCCGAGGCGCGCGCCGAGCACCTGGTCCAGGACGGGCCGCAGCAGGGTGGCCATGCGCTCGTCGGAGACGGCGGTCAGCTCCAGCCAGTCGGCGGGCCGGTCCCGTACGACGAGCAGGGCCCCGCCCGCCTTGACGAGCGCGCTGACGGCTCCGCCGGGGTGGGCGGTGATCTGCTGCCAGACGCGTTCGCGCAGCGGGACCTCGGCGAGCTTGCCCTGGGTGCGCAGCCAGTGCTCCACCTCGTCCAGGGAGAAGGAGGGGCTGGTCTCGGTGCCGCCGACGGGCTTGGGGAAGTCGGCGTGGCGGCGCCGCCAGTTGCTCACGGCCGCGCGGCCGACCCCGGCCAGGCGGGCGACCTCGGCCGCGGTGACCTCTGCTGCGGCCTTCTCTGCTGCGGCGTTCTCCTCGGGCATGCCGGGGAGCATACCCGCTCACACCCAAGAGACCGATTCACAGCGTGAACTCAAAAACTTTCGTGAACGATGTTGACTCGGTTCACGAGAATCTGCTCTGATCGGTACGTCTTCACCACCGGATCGCCGCGACCTACCCTGAGCGGAATATAAACTTCCGCTTCTCCTTCGATCCTCTAATACCTCCCCCTCCAGAAGCCCGAGAGAGTCCCCCATGCGCACCGCTCACCGCTTCACCGCCACCGCCGCCCTCGCCTGCGCCGCCGCCCTCGGCCTCACCGGATGCTTCGCCTCGGGCCCGTTCGCGGAACTGTCCGGCTCCGAGGTGGCGGACAAGTCCGTGGACGCCCTGCGCGGCGCCGCCTCGCTCACCGTCAGCGGCAAGGTCTGGGACGAGGGCAAGCCGCTGGAGCTGAACATGGCCGTCAGCAAGTCCGGCGACTGCCGGGGCACGATCGCCGGCCAGGAGGGCTCCTTCGAGCTGATCCGCACATCCGAGTTCGTGTTCATCAAGGCGGACGAGCCCTTCTACCGCTCCCAGATGAAGGACCTGCCCAAGGCGGAGGCGGACGAGGCGGTCAAGCAGCTGGCGGGGCACTGGCTGAAGTCGAAGGCCTCGGACGCCGACTCGAAGGAGATCGCCGCCCTGTGCGACCTGGACGAACTGCTGAAGGAGTTCGACGACAGCAAGGGCGCGGAGAAGGGGAAGGTCACCTCGGTCGACGGCCAGAAGGCCCTCACCCTGACCACGAAGACCGCGGAGGGCACCGAGACCCTGCTGGTGGCCACCGAGGGCAAGCCGTACCTGCTCAAGGCGAGCGTCACCGGCAAGGAGCCGGCCGAGGTCTCCTTCACCGGCATCGACAAGCCGGTGAACGCCGAGGCCCCGACCGGCAAGGACGTCATCGACGCCGACCAGCTGGGCTGAGCCACGCACGCGGAAACGGCCGTGGGGGGGGGCCGGGGGGGGGCCCCCCCCCCCGGGCGGGCCCCGAGCGGGCGCACGGCCTGGTGGTGGTAGGTCGGGACCTGCGCCTCCTCCGGGACCAGGTCCGCGTACCGG